>DSBG01000171.1 GCA_011046135.1 Deltaproteobacteria bacterium | reverse complement strand
GTGGGGGGTTATCCGGGCTGCGTGCGTGACGATCTCTCTCGTGGCCCACCCGGTCGGTTCAAGGCAGAGGAAGAACCCCTGGCGGGGCAGCACCCCGGCATATGGGCACGTGCTCAAAAGCGTCAGGTCGGCTGTGTGGACCTGGAAGGTTCCGGTCCTGTTCGAGGAAAAGACGAGGGTCTCCCCTTCCCAGAAGGGGTCCATGTCAACGGATTCTTCGCTCGTGATCCGAGACCAGGATCCATCGTACACCCAGATGTCCCAGTTGCCGAGCGTGTTCGCACTCACGGCGATCTGCCCCGCCTCGTTCATGACCGGGCCCGAGAGCTGCAGGGCGCCCGGTGGAGCGGGAATGGTGGTGGAAGAAAGACAGTGCCTCCCAAAGAGAGTCCGCTCCATCTGGAAGATGATCAGAGCCGGAGTGCTGCCGAACCGTGTCACGGCGACGTTTCCCTGACCGGGGTCCCAGATATGCTCCGTGTCGCAGGAAAAGGCGAGCCCCTGCCTCGTGTACCCCACGAGCTGCGAGATCCCGTCGGCATCGTACTCCGAGAGCCAGAGGATCCCCCTCTCGTCCCGGTACCCGTACCTGCCCCGGTGGCGCACCAGTTTGGGCCCGGGGTACACGCCGGAATTGTCCCAGGTGACGACGGGGCCGGTGACGTATCCCGAGATCAGGGTCCCGTCATCAGCTGCGTGGGAGAGTCCTGATATGGTGATGAACTCGTTCCACAGCGTCGCCCAGGAGCTGCCGAAGGTCGCGCGGGCCTTGAGGTCGATCTCCAGGGGGATGATGCCGGAGCCCTGGCTGAGCAGGAAGGCACGGATGCCTTCCCAGCCGAAGCGCTCGTGGAGAAAGCCGATGAAGGGCCTGCCGTAGATGCGGTACCCGAAGTACCCCGGCCAGATGCCGGGGTGGTTGCTCACCCTGGCCATGTCCCGGGGAACCCCGGATGCCAGGTATGCCGCATCGAGGGGATGTACCCGCGGGTGCCCCCGGTACGACGTGTAGAGGAGGTGCCCCACACCGTCGATCACCCAGGGCGGGTTGACCAGGTTGGGCGAGATCACCTCGCCGAAGAGGGCGTGGGCAGCCTCGGGGATGCCGCCTCTGAGTGCATAGATGCCCTGGCGGCACAGTCCCATGAACAGGAAGTAGACCCAGGGGTCTTCCTCCAGGAACCCCTCTTCCAGCACGCCCGGGGCTCGCAGCGGGATCCTGATCTCCCGGTGGGGGATCATGTGCGCGAACACACGGGGGACATCGAGGGTATCATCGAGAAGGATCTCGAGGGGGAGGGTAACGCTCAGCCCCCTGGACGCGAGGAAATTCATGATCAGGGGGGCGGCCATGATCACACGATGGGCAATGGCTTCTTCCCCCGCTGGATAGGTGAGCGTGATGCCGTCTCGTTCAGTGCTGACCAGGGCGCGTGCGGGTGCTGCCCACAGGAAAACGAGCAGGAAGAGAACCAGGGTCCGGGTAAACAGGGAGGTGTGGCATGTCGGGCTTGCGCCGAGGGTTTCTGCCACACGGGAGGCATGCCGTGTGGATCTCATGCTCTGTCCCCCACGCGTTCCTCCCTGGTGAAGAGTTTCCTGCCCGGTAACAGGGCGGTCCCATTCGGCTGCTTTCCTGACGTCCGCGGGTACACCACGAGCATCCTCAGTCGATGGCCTGGTTCTTTATGTATGCCATGCCGTGAAGCGTTGCGATGAGGTCGTCGTGCTCGTCCGTGATGTCGATCCTGCAGGTGGCGAGCCTGGAGGTTCTCGCGATCTCCTGTGCCCTGGCAACGAGGACTTTTCCCCGGGCTGCCTTGAGGTAGGAGATGGAGATGTTGATGGCAAGGGCCACCTTTCCCCCGGTGTGGACGGCAACGGCAAAGGCCTGATCGGCCAGGGCGAACAGCGCCCCGCCGTGCATCATCTTCAGGCTGTTGAGGTGGTGATCCGTTACTTCGAGGCGGGTGAGGGCGTATCCTGGTCCTGTCTCCACGATCTCGATCCCGCAGAGTTCAGCGAACCGGTCGCCTGAAAAATAGCGCTGAATGGTAGTTAAGGTTACTGCTTTTCCCTGCATGATCGCCCCTTTTTCAAGAACTCCCCGGTGTCGTCCGCTCCGAGCCCTGCCACTCTCCAGGGGTGGCTGTACACGCAGAACGATTGCTCCCTCACCCTGCAGATCAAGGTGAGCCCTGATCTCCGGGCCAGGGTGATGCCCTCGTCCGTGGTGGCCGCCTTGCTGACGATGATGGGGATGCCCGCGTTGGCGGCCTTTCTCACCATGCCCGCGGGCTGCCTTCCCGTGCACCCGAGGACACAGTACGACAGGTCGAGGCCAGTCAGAACAGCAGAGCCGATCACCTTGTCCACGGTGTTGTGCCTGCCGATGTCGCTGCTCTTGGCAACGATCCTGCCCCTCGAGAAGAGCACCGAGCAGTGGGCGCCGCCGGTCATCTCCCAGAGTTCGGAGACGATCTCGGAGATGACCTTGAACACATCGTCAGCCTCGATCACGACACGCGATACAATGGTTCCGGGCGTGCCGCCCATGGAGAGACCACCGCTGGATTCCGTCACGCGCTCCCCGGATGGGACACCGGAGGCGGCGTAGACCCTGATCCGGTCCCCTTCGACCTCCACCTTCTCGATATCACGGGCGAGCCCTTCACTGATCACGAACCCGGCACCGAGCTCCCTGAGCTGGTGGGGGCTTGCAACCAGGTTGGCAAGGGGTTCGTTGTTGAGAGAGAGGTGAATGACCTTCTCCACGCAGATCCGCTCGCGGCGGAGAACGCTCGATCCTTCCACGAGGCAGTGTGCCTGCCTGGTGGTGTGTGATCCCGTGATCCGTTCTCTCTTCATCTCTCTTCGAGCCTATAGCAGAAAAGAGGTGGTGCGACAAACACCAAGGCACGCCTGTGCTCCGTGATCACGTCCCCCGGCAGAAAAGCCGGGTGTGCGCCAGGCCTGATGCGTAGAGCAAAAGGAGCGCCTCAAAATGAGGTGATCAGTGGCTCATGAAGAGCTCGTAGAGGGCAATGGCCGCACTGCTGGCAACATTGAGAGAATTGAAGGAGCCCTCCATGGGGATGCGTGCCATCACGTCGAGCTCCCTGGCCACGATGGGGCGGATCCCGGTGTCTTCCCCCCCGAGCACGAGCACGGTCTTGTCGAATCTCGGGACGCTTCCCAGGGTCTCGCCTGCTCCAGCCTCGAGACCCACGAGCCAGAACCCGTTCTTTTTCAGGTCCCTGGCCGCTGATCGCAGGTTCTTGACGCGGGCGACGCGCGCGTGCTCTGTTGCACCGGCAGAGGCCTTCACCACGGCAGCGGTGATGGAGGCGGAACGGTCCTCGGGGATCACGATGCCGGCACCTGCCAGGGCATAGGCGGACCGGATGATGGCCCCCAGGTTCTGGGGATCTTCGATGGAGTCCAGCATCACGAGGATTTTCACGGAGACAAGGTCATGAAGGCCGACGTAGGGGTAGGAAGAGACCCTGGCCGCAATGCCCTGGTGGAACGGGGTTCCGGCCATCCGGTCCAGATCTCTCCTGGAAACGGTGTGCAGCTCGGGTGCCGGGATGAGAGCAGCGATCTCCTTGATGTCCTGCCGGCAGGTCACGATCTCGGTGAAGGTTCTCCTTTGGGCCTTCAGGGCCTCGGTTATCGCGTTGAGTCCATAGATGATTTCCATGTCCGCTCCTTGGGGAAGTTCCGCGGCCCTGGTCGGGAGGGTGGCGGGAAAACACCCGGTAGCGCTAGTCCGGAACCCAGCTTACGATGTACTGAGTTCTTGCCGGCAGGTCGTTGAGGGCAGGGTCGTGTTCCTCCCATCTCCCGCCGAGACCCAGTTCCGAAGAACCCAGCTCGAAGTGGAGCATGGCGATCCCAAGGTCGATCCGCTGCATGTCCACCTCTCTGAACAGGGCCTTGTACCCGAGTGAACGCTGAACAAAGAAGTGGAAGACATCGCCGGTGGCCAGGATCCTCCAGGGCTGCCTGTTGGATGCCGACGGGGCCAGCCGCACCATCTCCAGGGGTATCCGGTAGGGGTGGTTCTCAACGTCGAGGGGGACACCGAAGCGCTCTGTGAAGAAGAGGCTCTCTCCGGGTTTGCGGCGTCGTGAGCCCGCAGAGGCGGCAAAGAGGGAATCGACCACGGAACGTGCCGAAGCGGGGTAGCCCACCGGGCTCACTGCAGGGATGATCTCGTCAGCAGTGCGCAGGATCCTGTCTGCGAAAAAGCCCGAATTGAAGGTGCCCCCCATCCAGCAGGTCCCGAGACCGAGTTCCGTGGCGCGCAGCAGGATCGCTTCGAAGAGGTAGCCGAAGTCCTCCTCCGTCCTCGTTCCCGGGTGGGCGGCTCCTGCAAGGAACGTGCGTGCGCCTTTGGCAACGCCGTAGGTTCCTGAAAACCTCTTCAAGGTAGAGCCCGTGTCAATGAGTTCGAACCTGATCCCGGTGCCGAAGGGGGGAGGATCGAGGTCCTCGATGAAGGACGTCAGGTTTTTCGTGTGATCCTGGGTAAGGGGCTGCTCCTGGAAGGTTCTCCAGGAGCGCCTGATCCTGATGAGCTCTGTTGCTTCAACGCCGTAGCGCACCATGGTGCGACCTCCTCATTCGGGGTGCATCCCGGGCCCCGTCATGGGGCTGCCCCGGGGGTGAATGTCACAACAGTCTTCACAGCCTGGTTCTTCTCTTTTGCCAGGTTCGTCTCGATCATCTCGGGAAACTGCTCGAGGTCGAAGGTGTGCGTCACCATCTCGGAGAGCGAGACCGTTCCCTTGTGCACGAGGTCAATAGCCAGATCGAAGATGTGCTGCCTCCTGCCGTCGATCTCCGTGACCCCGTAGGAGAACACCCCCTTGATGGTCTGCAGCTTCAGCCACAGCGGGGTGAGATCCAGCGTGATGTCGTGGCCGATCCCCACCACGGAGAGCACCCCGCCCGTTGCCAGGGACCTCAGGCTCGCGTTGAGGGTTTGCCTGCTCCCCACCGTGTCGAAGATCTTTCCGAAGCCTCCCATGAGGATGTCCGGGCCGATCATGGGTTTGTAGCGGTGCGCCCCGGTGAGTTCTTCTGCCCGCGAGAGGATGTCTCCATCACAAAAGACGTGGTCCGCCCCGAATTTCCGGCACAGCGCTGCGTGGAACATTGAGGGTTCCGACACCGTGATGGTGCACTCGATTCCCAGGGCCCTGATGGCCTGGACCACGAGACTTCCGATCACCCCGCCGCCGATGATGAGGACGTGTTCCCCGGCTACTGGCCTGTTGTCGAGCACGGCCTGCAGGGCCACGGCAAGGGGTTCGATCACTGCCCCCGATTCCGGGGTGATCCCCTCGGGCAGCCTGAAGACCTGGCTCTTGTGTGCCACGAGGTACTCTGCAAAGCCTGCAGACGTGTCCGTGCAGATGCCGGTGAACATGCCCGGGGCGATGGCCCCCCGGGCAAAGTTCTCGCAGCTCCCGATGTGCCCCGCACTGCAGGCAGGACAGACCGGATCGATCCCGCGCGCAGCGCAGTTCAGGTGCGGGGCGATGGTGACCAGGTCCCCGGACTCGAGGCCATCGACCTTTTGTCCCGCCTCCACGATCTCTCCTGTCAGTTCGTGCCCCAGCACGCACGGGAAGGAGGTGAAGGGAGAGGCGGACGGAGAATCCTTGAGGAAAATCAGGTTCACGTCTGAGCCGCACATGCCGCAGGCACGGGTCCTGATTCTGACCCACTCGTCAGAGGGGAGCCGGGGTTCGGGGATGTCGAGCAGCTTCACCGTGGCGAGCGGCCCCTCGTAGAAGAGCTTCCTGTTGAGGTGACCCAGGGTCTTCAGCGCGAGCCACTGGGGTATGGACACGGAGAACTGGACGGCCTTCATGGGTCACTCCATCTTCAGACCATCCACGAACTGCAGCGTCATGGGGCTCACTGCGCACGTGTCGGTCATCACATTGATGCACGCGGGCTTCCCGGAGGCGAGGGCGCGTTTCAGAGCAGGGACGAGATCCGCATCCCGTTCCACGAGTTCGCCATAGCCGCCCAGGCCCTCCACTATCTTTTCGTAGTGAACCACACCCAGGTGAGACCCGATGAGGCGTTCCCCGCCATAGCAGATCTCCTGGCCGTGCTTGATCATTCCCCAGGCCTGGTCATTGTTCACCACGCAGACAAAGGGGATGTTGTGGCGCATGGCCGTGTCGAATTCCATGGCATTGAGCCCGAAGGACCCGTCGCCGTTGATGAGCACCACGGTCTTCTCCGGTCGTGCGAGCTTGGCGGCAAGGGCGAAGGGGATCCCGGTGCCCAGGCACCCGAACTGGCCGCCGGCCGAGGCGTAGACCCCGGCACGTTCCTTTGCCACGAGCCCGGTGGCGCCGTAGTAGGACGTATCTCCCCCGTCGATGAGGTAGATGGCGTCGTCCCCGAAGGCCTCCCTCACGAGGCTCACGAGGCGGTGCGGGTGAATGGGGTCCGAGGGCTTGTTCCTCGCATCGATCTCCTCGGCCACCATGGGGAGGTAGGCGTCGCGCAGCGTGGTGCGCCACTTGCCGTGATCCCGCTGTGCCACGTGCCTGGTGAGTTCCCTGAGGGCAAGGGCCACGTCGCCCACGAGCCCGGCGTCCGAGACGCGGTTCCTGTCGATCTCCGCGGGGTTGATGTCCACCCGCACGAGCTTTGCCTGGGGGAAGATCTGGCCGTACATGAGGAGCCAGTTGAACCGTACGCCGAGCGCGATGATCAGGTCGGCCTGGGAGGCCGCGGTGAGCATGGCCATCATCCCGCCGTCCCACAGGGAGAGCGGGTGATC
>DSBG01000072.1 GCA_011046135.1 Deltaproteobacteria bacterium | reverse complement strand
ATTTGATATATTCTATCATGCCTGTCAACTCGGTATTGACTTTCATTATTTTTCTCTATATATGTCAAAAAGTGTCTTTTTGTGGCAATGTTGAGGGGAAAAGGTGCTGAAGGGGCATTTTGTAAATTCCATTAACGGCAAGGGCAGGCTGAGCATCCCCTCACGGTTCAGGGAGGTTCTCTCTGAATGGGATGCGACGTATCTGGTCATCACCAAAGGTCTTGACCGCTGTCTCGTCGCCTTTGCACCCGAAGACTGGGAACGCATGGAGAAGCTTGCGTCTCGGCTCTCCATGGTGAGAAAAGTCGACATCATCTTCAAGCGGCACGTTGTCGGTTCCGCAGAGGAGTGCCAGATCGATGCGCAGGGTCGGATACTCATCCCCCTCAACCTGCGGGAGTATGCACGGCTCACCAAAAAGTGCCTCTTCGTGGGTATCACCGACCGTTTTGAGATTTGGGATGAGGACACCTACACTGCGTACATGGATGAATCCCTCAAAGACCCGGAAAGCCTGCGGGAACAGCTTGCGACGATAGGTCTGTAGGCCTATGCAGCATGCTCCCGTTCTTCTCAACGAGGTCATAGAGGTGATAATGCCCAGAGATGGCGGGAGATATTTTGATGGTACCCTGGGAGATGGTGGCCATGCCAGGGCCATCCTCGAAGCGAGCGCTCCGGGCGGAGAGCTTGCGGGGTGCGATCTCGACCCGGCTGCAATCAACCGCCTGGAATCAGCTTTCCTGCCCTATGGAGATCGAGCCCACCTCTTCCAGAGGAACTTTTCCGAGATAGACACCATCTGCCTCATGCTGGGCTGGAAATGCCTCGACGGCATCTTCCTGGATCTCGGTCTGTCGTCTCCTGCGCTTGACGATGCTCAGCGCGGCTTCTCCTTTTCAAAGAACGGGCCCCTGGACATGCGGTTTTCCCCGGAGAACCCCGTAACCGCACACCAGATCGTCAATACCTATGATGCCGCCAGGCTCGCGGGAATCATTCGAACCTACGGAGAGGAACGTTTTGCTCGGCGAATCGCCGAGCGCATCGTTGAGTCCCGGCCCATCACCTCGACGGTGCAGCTCTCTGATCTTGTCTGCGCAGCCATTCCCAGGAGATCCTGGCCCGAGAGAATCCACCCGGCGACCCGCACCTTCCAGGCCATCCGGATAGAGGTCAACGCCGAACTCGGGAATCTCGAGGTGTTTCTCCCCCGGGCCGCTTCTCTCCTCGCCAAGGGAGGTACCCTTGCCATCATTTCTTTCCATTCCCTGGAAGACAGGATCGTGAAACAGTTTTTTTCCAGCACACGCGTCACCGGAGCCTCCCTGCGGGGACTGCCTCCCGTTGAAGTCCCTGGCGCCCCCAAAATCAAACGCCTCTTTTCAAAGCCTCTTTCACCGTCGGCCGATGAACTGCAGAGAAATCCCAGGTCACGGAGTGCCCATCTGAGGGCTGCCCGGAGGGTTTCGTGAAAAAGATCAAAGCCCGGGACTACTTTCTTGGGAGCGTATTTCTTATCCTTTTTCTCATGGGGTGGTCCTTGTTTCACGTGGGGACCCGTCACCTCGCCACCGAGCTCGGATATTCTCTTTCAGCCCAGCAGGATCACAAGGATCAGCTCCTGATGCACAACAAGGCGCTCAGACTGGAGATCTCGGCACTGAAGAGTTCAAAACGGCTTGAATTGATTGCCAAAAAAGAGCTGGGCCTCACCATACCCAGATCCGACCAGGTGGTGTATCTGTGGCTGGACGAGTAATACTGACGCAAATTCTCATCCTGTGTCTGCTCGCCGTTATCGGTCTAAAGGCGTTGTACTTACAGGTTCTCTCTCCCGATGAGATCATCGCGCAGGCACACAGACGGTTTGATCACACCGTACAGCTCTCTCCCCACCGGGGAGCCATCTACGACAGGAGCGGACAACCCCTTGCAATCAGTCTCGAGGTAAAGTCAATCGCTGCGAACCCGCGTCTCATCGATGACCCCGCCCGGACGGCCCGCAAGCTTTCCAGAATTCTGGACCTGAAGGCATCCACCCTGCAGAAAAGGCTGAGCGAGGATCGTTACTTCGCATGGATCAAACGCCATGCCACCCCCGACGAGGTGGAGGCGGTCAAGGCCCTCGATATCCGGGGCATTGGATTCTACGACGAGGCGAAACGCTTCTATCCCGAGGGAGAAGCGCTGGCAAACATCCTGGGACTCGTGGGGATCGACGGGCAGGGTCTCGAAGGGCTCGAACTCATGTTCAACTCCACCCTGAAGGGGAAAAAGCGCCAGATCGAGGTGCGCAAAGATGGCCTGGGTCGGATTATCTACGCGCGGGGTCTCTCGCCAGATGAGGCCAAAGACGGCAATTCCCTGTGGCTCACCATCGACAGGAGAATCCAGTACATCGCCTACAATGAGATCAAAAAGGCGGTGATGAAACACAATGCCCAGTCAGGGTTCGTGATCATCACCAATCCGCTCACCGGCGAACTCTATGCCATGGCATCCTACCCGAGTTTCAATCCGAATCAGGGCCCCTACCGTCACCTGGGGGGGTTCAGGAACAGGGCCGTCGTGGACGTCTTCGAACCCGGGTCTGTCATCAAACCGCTGTGGGTGAGCTGGGGTCTGGAGAACAGGACCTTCAAGCCATCGCAGATCATCTTCTGCGAGAATGGCCGCTACAATGTGCATCGGATCACCATTCACGATCATGAAAAGTACGGATGGCTCTCGGTGAGAGATATCATCAAGTACAGCAGCAACATCGGCATGACCAAGCTCATGGACACCGTCAACGCTCAAGATATGTACTCCTGCATGAAACTCTTCGGCCTGATCGCCCCGACAGGTATTGATTTTCCAGGCGAACCCGGGGCACTTGTTCGCAACTCCGGCTCCTGGACAAGCGTGGACAAGGCCACCATGGCCTTTGGCCACGGGTTTGCCGTCACCGGCATACAACTGATCAATTCCTTCAATGCCGTGATCAATGGGGGCATGCTCATGAAACCCTACCTCCTCGACCACGTCACCGATGTCTCTGACCTGGAGGTGCACAGCTTCAGACCCACCATCATCCGGAAGGTGGCTTCTCGAGATGTTTCCGATGAGGTCCTGGGCATGCTGAAATCCGTGGCACTCAAGGGAGGCACTGCAGCATCTGCTGCCATGAATGACTTCCAGGTCTTCGGAAAGACCGGCACGGCACAGAAGATCGATCCGCTGACCGGTGCCTACTCGAAAAACGAGTATATCTCTTCCTTCATGGGAGGAATCATCGATGCAACGGGCAAACCCCGGTTGAGCATGATCATCAGCATCAATGAACCCCACCCGTACTACTACGCAAGCATCGTCGCATGCCCGGTGTTCAAGGAGATCGTATCGCAATCCAGCGCCATTCTCGATCTGAGGCCGATCATCACCGTGGCAAATCGAGGGGAGCGCAAATGATGGCATCTGATCTCGTACGCATGATTCCCGGGGCAACGATGAAAGGTGCCGACACTGCATTCACCGCGCTGAAGTCCGACTCCTCACTAGTCTCACACGGGGATGCCTTCATCGCCCTGAAGGGATCCAGAACCGATGGACACGCCTATATCGGGAACGCCGTAGCCTCGGGAGCCTCCGTCATCCTGTGCAGCAGAGAGGTCTGCTGCGAAGGGTCCGACGTTACCTCGGTGATTATCCCGGATACCAAGAAATCCCTCGAAACCCTCCTGCCGGTCCTCTACCCCCTTGCCCGCGACGTTACCCTCGTCGGAATCACGGGAACCAACGGCAAGACAACGATCACCTATCTCGTGGAATCGGTCCTGCGTCATGCAGGCAGGCACCCCGGGGTCATGGGAACCATCTCCACGAGATATCCCGGGAAAGAACAGCGGTCATCCATCACGACTCCCGGCCCCGTCGAGCTGTTCGAGATACTTCAGAACATGCGTCGTTCAGGCGTGGACACGTGTGTGCTGGAGGTGAGCTCCCATGCCCTGGATCAGGACAGGGTGGCAGGCCTCACCTTTTCCTGCGCGGTGTTCACGAACCTTTCACAGGATCATCTGGACTATCACCGGGACCTTGAAACCTACTTCCTGGCAAAAAAGCGATTGTTCGAGCACTACCTGCAGGGGGATTCCGTCATCAACATCGATGATCCCTTTGGCAAGAAGCTCTTCCTCGATGTTCCCGGGGCCCTGACCTACGGCCGCGACCTTTCTGCCGCCATCCACCTCCTCGATAGTGAGAGCAGCGCTTCGGGTCTCTCCCTGCGGATCAGTTCACCGGCGGGGGAGATATCCGTCACCAGCAATCTCCTGGGAGAGATGAATGCACTCAACATCATGGCGGCAGTTGGCGTCTGCCTGTCCATGGATATCGAGAAAGACGACATCTGTGCAGGCATTGCAGGCCTCGCGTCGGTACCCGGAAGGATGGAGGCCGTGGACAATCCTTTCCAGCGCACGATCATCGTGGATTTCGCCCACACTCCCGAGGCATTGAGAACTGCCCTGGCCAGCGCACGTAAATTCACCGGCGGTCGCCTCATCTGCGTCTTCGGATGCGGCGGCGACAGAGACAGGACCAAGCGGCCGGTCATGGGCGCCATCGCTTCCTCCCAGGCCGATGTCGTCATCGTCACCTCGGACAATCCCAGAACGGAAGATCCGAACGCCATCATCAGGGAGATCATCTCCGGAATCGACGATCCAGCATCACTCACCGTGGAGCCTGATCGTGCTGAGGCCATCAGGAAGGCGATCATGATTATGAACGATCGTGACTGCCTCATTATCGCCGGAAAAGGTCACGAGACCTACCAGATCATCGGGGGACAAAGGACCCCCTTCGATGACAGGGATCATGTCCGAAATGCGCTCAAGGAGGTGTTTGGCAGGTGATACGTGCACACGATATCGCAGCATGCACCAACGGGTATATCCTCTCGGGGGATCCGGATACTGCCTTTGCCGGCATTTCCACCGATTCCAGAACCATCACGAGAGGCACCCTGTTCATCGCCTTGAGGGGAGAACATTTCAATGGCCATACCTTCATCAACGAGGTGATCACCAAAGGTGCAACGGGAGCGGTCGTCATGGAAGAAACGCCCCGCTACCCCATTGTCGTTATCTCAGTGGACGATACACTGCAGGCCCTCGGTGATATCGCCGCAGACGTGAGAAACCGGTATTCCCCCGGCATCATCGGGGTGACGGGATCCACAGGCAAGACTACCGTGAAGGAATTCTGTGCCTCCATCCTCTCTTTGCAGGGACCCTGCCTGAAAACGGAAAAAAATTTCAACAACCTCATCGGGGTACCCCTGAGCCTGCTGAAGCTCAGCGCAGACCATGAATTTGCCGTGATCGAGATGGGAACCAACCGGTTTGGAGAAATCGACAGGCTCTCCAGCATCACCAGGCCCCTTGTATCCATCATCACCAACATCACCCCGGTGCACCTCAACGGCCTGAGAAACATCTCGGGGATCATCAGAGAGAAGCAGTCCATCTACAGAAACACGCTCAAGTACGGAACCGCTGTCATCAATCCTTCCCTCGAGCACATGGACAGGATCGAGATTCCTTCCGGGTTGCACGTCATCACCTACTCGCACACGGGCAAAGCGGATATCACGCTTCAAAAGGTCTCCCACATGGGGCTCGAAGGCAGTGACATCGAGGTCGACCTCGCCGGAAGCCTCATCAAAACCCATGTGGGTCTTCCAGGCATGCACAATGTCATCAACGCACTCGGGGCATGCGCATGTGCAGTAGGTCTGAACATTCCACCCGAACTGATCGCGGAAGGGATCATGAAGGCCCGCTTCCCGGGCATGAGATCCGAAATCATCGTTTCCGACCACATCTCCATCATCAACGACAGCTACAATGCAAACCCGGCATCAATGAAGGCTGCACTGGCCATGCTCGTATCCTCCCCTCACACCTTCAAGGTTGCAGTGCTGGGTGATATGCTGGAACTCGGTTCCGATGCCCACTTCTGGCATGGAGAACTTGGAAAATGGGTTGCCCAGGCACACATCGATCGGCTCATCGTCGTCGGTGAAATGGCGAACATCATCTCCGAATCAGCCACTGCCGAAGGCATGGACCACTCCTGTGTCCACAGGGTCGACAGCATGCACGATATCGTCGACCGCCTTCAAGACCTGCTGGGAAGAGACGCCGTCGTCCTGGTGAAGGCATCCAGAGCCCTGCACCTCGACCAGGTAGTGGATCACCTCAAGGCGGTGGCATAGGATGCTCTACCACATCCTCTATCCCCTCCATACCTACCTATCCGCATTCAATGTGTTCAAGTACATCACCTTCAGGACCATCTACGCCACACTGACTGCCCTGGTGATCTGCCTGCTGCTCGGACCGTGGTTCATCAGGCTGCTCCAGAGACTGCGCCTGAAGGAGAGGATCAACGGGTACACCCCCAAGACGCACCTCGGTAAGACCGGCACTCCCACCATGGGGGGGATCCTCATCGTCAGTGCCATTGCCGTGGCCACCCTGCTGTGGGCAGACCTCTTCAATCTCTACGTCTGGCTCTGCATGTTTATTCTGATCACGTATGCCGTCCTGGGATTCATCGATGACTACCTCAAGACCATCAAGGGTTCCATGGTCGGGGTACCCGCAAAAATACGCCTGCTGGTAGAGTTCTGTGCCGCTGCAGTCGTGGGATACATCCTGGTGTCACTCCCGGGATTCGATCGAAACATCGTGATCCCTTTCTTCAAGAATATCAGCCTGGATCTCGGGGTGCTCTACATTCCCTTTGTCATGA
This sequence comes from Deltaproteobacteria bacterium, assembly GCA_011046135.1. Classification (GTDB taxonomy): domain Bacteria; phylum Desulfobacterota; class Desulfomonilia; order UBA1062; family UBA1062; genus DSBG01. The sequence goes on along the minus strand of DSBG01000072.1, from coordinate 55 downwards.
TGGTCATCGTGGGCACTGCCAATGCAGTGAACCTCACCGACGGACTGGACGGGCT
>DSBG01000173.1 GCA_011046135.1 Deltaproteobacteria bacterium | reverse complement strand
TTTTATGCAGAGAGAATGACTTCGTCTCATTCTACATGTTCCCCATAGAGGTGACTATCGAGAACATTCTTAATCTTCCAGCCTATATCAAGTTTCAATCCACGCCCCCGCGTGGGGGGCGACTACAGAAAAGTGCACATGCAAGATATCCCCACAAGTTTCAATCCACGCCCCCGCGTGGGGGGCGACGATATAGAGGGTGATATTGACAAGGCAACAATGAGTTTCAATCCACGCCCCCGCGTGGGGGGCGACCATGCAACACTCAGGGCTACAATGTGGCCCTTTACGTTTCAATCCACGCCCCCGCGTGGGGGGCGACACAGTGCCTGCAGTGAAGCCGGAATTGATATCACGTTTCAATCCACGCCCCCGCGTGGGGGGCGACTGTTTATGTCTATCTTGCTATTTTTAGAAGACGATTTCTGCATTCTGCGCGAACCATGAATTCATCCGTTGATTTCAGTATTCGATTGTCAATGATCAACCGAAATCAATCAAAAAACCATCAGGTTACAGGTATCGCGAACCCATCGGTCTTTTTATGGAAACTTTGGGTTCGCACAAATTCAAACAATCAGGGGACCTTCCTGATCAATGGCCTCTTTGGCTCCAACATGTTCAACCCTGCGCCTCCAGTTCGATCCGAGATAATAAAACCGGAGACTGTCTTTTTTCGGATCGATCTCATCGATGAGCATCTGCTTCAAAACAACCCACTGGGCAGGATCCAGAATACACTCAAACACTGAGAATTGGACTCTCTGTCCATAATCCTTGCACAGTTTGGCAACTCTCCGGAGGCGAGCCTGGCCACCCGCATCGGTTACCGCAACATCGTAGGTTATGATCACGAACATCTTTGCCTTCTTATCTCAAGTTGTATGACAGATTGATCCCTTCTTTATTCACATACAGTACAGGAATGCTTCTGCCCTTTATTTCCAGATGAACGGAGGATACCCGTCAATATCTTCCCTCAGGTATCTCGCAAGCAAGAGTGCCTGCACATGGAAAAGCACTCCAATGGAGACCTTCTCATCAATGAAGCTATGATAAATTTCTTCACGCTTCCTTTCCTGGTATGCAACAAGAACTACTTTCCTTGTTTCATCATTCATAATGACCGCGCCTGAGTCCATCCTGACAAACCCTTTTGCCTGGACCCGCTTCAGGTTGATGAGTGAGAGCACAAGCCGGTCCGCCAGAAACGGACGAAACTCCTCCATGATGTCCAGAGCCAACCCAGGTCTGCCCGGTCTGTCTCGATGCAGGAATCCCACTGCCGGGTCCAGCCCCACCGTCTCGAGGGCGGAGCGTATATCATGAACAAGCAGGGTGTAGATGAACGATAGGAGACAATTCACATTGTCAAGGGGAGGCCGCCTGTTCCGTTCGGCAAAGGGGAAGTCTTCCTTCTGTGCAACGATGAGCTGATCGAACACGCTGAAGTAGGTATGTGCCGCGTCTCCCTCAAAACCACGCACCACATCGAGGTGCTGGTCTTTCTCAAGAGTATCGAGGTATGTCGTCAGCCTCCGCACTGCGTTTCCGACCCTCTCGGTATCCATGAAGTCCTTTTCCCCGTGGTCGCGCATAGCCCTGAGGAGCACGGTCCTGCTGTTGGCTACCTTGCCCAGGATGATCATTCGCGCCATGCCTGCGGAGAAGACAGGGTCGTCTGCCTTTCTATACTGCTCTCTTCTAAGCAGCACGTTTCCCGAAACTGGTCCCTGCACACGCGCGAGGAACCGGCCATATTCGCTGAGGTAACTTAATCCCACTCCTTTCTCAGCGCAAAAACCCATAAGAAAAGGGCTACATGCAACATTGCCAAAGCACACAATGCCGCCCAAGGTATGGATAGGCACCCTGAGCTTCACTTCCTTTTCCACATTGACCACAACGGTCTCACCCTCCTTGGAGAGGTAGGCGCCTTGCGTGGTCACGTAGAGAGTGTTGAGGAGCTTCTTCATGGTTCCTTCATCATCCGGGTTAAGTAACCCCTAACAGTTCTCTTCTTCTGGACCGTCCTGGGCAGACAGATCTCCACAAGAGAACACTGCCCACACCGCTTCGCATACTCGGGAGCAGGTGTCCTGCCCGATGCAATAAGCTCCCGGGTTTGCAAAGCCGCCTCCTCCGTTTCCCTTCTTAATGCATCGTCAAATACGACAGCAAGCCGGTGCCTCGTCCTGCCATAGAAAAGCGCACCCTCCGGAACAGAACCATTCAGCATCTCCTCGAGGCACAGCGCCTGTGCGCAGAGCTGGATCTTGTCGCAATTATCACGCTTTGGTCTGCCTCGCTTGTATTCAACGGGGTATGGGATCCATGTGCCTTCTTCGGAACGATGAAACTCAATCACATCAGCCTTCCCGATGAGGCCAAGCCTAAGAGAACGGAGCGGCACGCCGTGCTCGATGCGCACGTCGCGCCGCGACTCCCGCTTCTCGTCATGCACGTGATCATGCATGAGCCTGCCTTCGGCGGTGAGCACGCTTTCGCTCCAGACCTGCTCGATATGGATCAAGGCGCACTGGCGCGGGCAGAAGGCGTAGTGCTGCAGGGCCGAAAGCTGGATGAGGTCGTCCATGTCATACATTTCTATTGCCTGCTTTATTACCCATATTAATTGTTGTTACCTAATTCTCGCCTTTCTTCTCCAGGCGCTTCCTTATCTCAGGTTCCTTGAGATAATTCACCAGTGACACAATCTTTTTCTTTGTCTCTTTTTCCAGTTTTTCTCGTGCATCACCGGCAATGCGGCCACCTTTTCTGACAGCCCGACGGTTCTCATCGTATCCCTGGGCATCTTCAGCCCGGGTGATCTCGGTTGTCGCGGCCTCGCCGAGCATGGAGAAAATGAGCTCCAGATCTGTCATGTGGTCACGCAGGTTCTCTCTCTTCAGACCCTTCAACTGCTTATGCTTAGTGGGTGTGACACCAAAGGCTGCCTTTGCTATCTCGGCCGTGAGGATGGCAAACTCCTTCTCCTGCTTCACCTCGCGGCTCTTCCACTCATCCATCAGCTCATCCCGGATGGCAATACCGCGCATGCGTTTCTCGATCCAGGCATCGGAATAACCCTTGGCCTTGTAGATGGCCCTGGTTCGCTTCGTTGACAGCTCAGGGTCTTCTATCTCCTGGACCCTCTCGTATCCGACCTTGGCAAGCCAACGCTTGAACGGCTCGGCTTTGGGAGACGGTATGGACTGGATGATGCGGAATATGCCCTCGGTGTTGGCGCAGTTCATTCGTTGGGTTCCACCCGATGTTTCCATTGAAAGGGTATGTACAATCTGTACCCGCCCCTTACCAAGTTCCGGGTCGCGTTGTTTCATCCTCTGTAAATATTGCTTAGGGTCTCTCGATTCTATCAGGGCCAGGACGACGTCCTCGATCACGAACCACCACTCATTGTTGTATATGACTTTCCGTATCTCCTTTCCGTTGAAGACTGCAATGTTTGTCTCCACAGTGACCTCCTCCTATGCATTACAGTTCATCATCTAAGGTTACTTCTAAATTTTCCTTTGGATGGTAACATTATCGATCTGGGATTCATCTACAGATACGGTGTAGTCAGAGAAGTCTCTTGCAGGTTTGTTTACATCACCAGCCCTGGTTATCTTTACGCGATCGAACAAAGTGTGCGCAGGGACATTGCCCATTTTCGAGTCATGCTTAAAAACGACGAGTGCACGGGTTTCCATCTGTCCGCGTGCCGCTGAACGGTCGTGTTCGAACATGTTGGTCAAGGCATCCCAGAACAGGGTAAGGTCATCTTCTGTGAACCCTGTCTGAGCGGCCAGAGGCGCGGATATGAAGCCATGGCAGCGATAGAGCGCATAGGGAACTGTGAATTTCCGGCCCATAGTTCGGTTGTCACCCTGCTGCTTTTCCGCCTCTTCTGGAGTGGTAACCGCCATTCTGGTGATACTGTGTTCAAGTGGTACAATTTGATCAACACTACGCGAGAAGGTTAGCTGTACAGGGCCACGTACCTGACCGGCATTTTCACCTGTTGTCATGACCGCACCAAACGTCCTGACATCATAGAAACGGTTACACATAACTTCCTTTGCTGCATTGGTCTTCTCGCCTTTTTGCTTATCCTTGACTCTCTCCTCCTTATGGGCCTCGGCAATGAGGTTGTTCAGGATGGCTTTCTCCTTTATGAAGATATCAAAATTCGCTATACCGGTTTTCTTGAGCTGCACATAGTTCCTCACCTTCCGTTTGATGCACACATCCGTGACAAGGCCATGGCCGGTTTCCGGGTCGATGCGAGGCAGGTTGCCGGCATCCGGGTCTCCATTGGGATTGCCGTCCTTGACATCAAACAGTAAAACGAAATCATATCGGTTCTGAATAGTCTTTTCCATGGGTAAATCTCCTTTCTACGAATTCAGTATAGTATCTATTGGTTGTCTTTCTTTGTGAAGAAGTTCTGTCGCTGATGATAGTATCCCACTGCGAAGCGCCCCTGGTCGGAAAGCGACAGGTGAACCGGGAAATCAGTGATGTCCGACATGATCTCCCCGATGATCCGTTCTAGATTGATTGCGCGCCCTCTGTTCTCCAGTTTGGAGATGTGGTGGTTCTTCAGTTTCATCAGAAGGGAGAACACTGCCACAGGGGTGCTGGAAGCTGCACCGTAGAAGCGATCTCGAATGGTTGCGTTGATACCGGGATTAGCCTCTTCCTGTGCCTTTTCGAGGACTGCAAACAGGCGTCCCAGACGATAGCCAATGTTGCTGTTGCTTGTATCGAGTGACATCCCTACCTCCTTTGCATCGGGGTGATAATAGCGTGCTTCCCGCACGAGTACTGCCTTGATGAGTGCCGCTCGAGGGTATGTGATTTCTCGCTCGGCCCGAACCCTTCTCAATGCCGAACTGAGCAGCGATCTCGGATATGGTGTACCTGAGAGAATTGCCCGGAAGAAATCACCTGTCAGGTTCGGCTGAATGTTTTCCGACTTACCCTGAAGTGCAGTTGCCACCAGCAGCCGGAATAATGAAAGTGTTTCTGGCTGGGTAGGACCATGTACAATAGTGCAGTCATCGAAATGCCGGGCAATGTTATCGACAACCTGCCTGACAGTGCCTTCATACCAGAACCGGACAGCGAGACGAGAGGCATTGGGCGCAAGCCCCAGCACATAGAAACGTGTCTGCGGATCCAGTTCACCTCTGCTGCCGATCTGAGGGGCACGGAATGCGGCAATCAGGCTCTTATGATCCTGGGCATGGTCTTCTTTAGCCGGCTCTCCGAAGAGATCCGCGAACACATCCTCCAGCGGGTGCTTCTTTTCGGCCCAGAATACAGTGCTCGCATCACCGACTTGAATCCGCTGTTGTGATCCTCTCTTGAGTAACTGGTTTAATGCTGTGGTGTACGCAAACTCTGCTCTTGATCCGACAGGTGCATTTTCACCTTGCTCCTTTCCATAAGATTTGAATGCATCAAGGTTGAAGGATACGATGTTTGCCCCGGAAGTCTGTGCGCCCCACACTCCCTTTATTGCAGTATGCAGTCTGACAGGGTGATCCGGTTCACCTGTGATAAGGCAGATGCTGTCTGGTTCTGTGTCTTTCTTTTTATGAGAAGTTGCAGAAACTACCGATGGCCTTTCACAGACAAGACATCTATCTCCTTCAAGCTGAAAACTCACCAATGCCCCTGTTGCTTCTATTTCATTCCAGCATGGATGAGAGAAGAGCGTTCTCCAATCCTGCTTTTCCAAGAAAGATAAAACAGCAGCTACACCGATATCAGAAACCAGCTGTTCAGACCAAGATTTGATTCGATGAAGAAATGCCTGATGTTGCTCCTTTGCCCGAGGCAGTAGCTTTTGTGTATCTTTTTTAGGGTCGGGTTTCGGTATTCCTACAACATAAGCTGGGGTGTCCCAGAGAAAGTTTGCCGCTATTCCACTGGTTTTTTTCACCGCCCTCGGAACGGTGAATTGCCTGCCGATCTTCTTCTTGCCTTCTCCACTTCTGGTGTCCTGGATATCAACGAATTTACCATCCTTATCAATAATAATAATGAAAGGTATCTCTTTCTTCTCAAATCCTTCCTTTGCGACATTGTCATCAGCAGAAGCAATACGGTGGTAGTATACTGTCAGTGCCTGCAGTATCATGATCTCACCTCCGCCTTCCTGAGATCGATCCTACCGTTTTCAAGAACAGCCCTGAAGAACGATGGTCTGCAGTTTTCCGTGCATGAATGAACATGGTTGCCGTTGTTTCCCTGCGGGTCATGGATCATGTCATGCAGCATCCAGCCCAAGTCCCGGGTCTCCGCAATCGGTTCAGGCAGAGGTTCCTCATCAGGAATCACTTTGAACTGTGCCGAGAATTCCCGGCAACCGAGATAAGGCATGTTGAAGCATTGCCCCTTCTCTGCACGGCGCATGAACATCTCCTGGAACTTGATCAGGTTGTCCTCCGGACCGGCCCTGACGGTCATCTCGAAGTGGGCATGAATGGTATATGCCACATTCCTGAGGAACAGGCCTGCCCTCTGTTGCCGCTGATCCTCAATGAAAAGGCCCTCCGATCGGGGAGACATCTGTGAACCCACCTCGTTTCGCCGGACCGATTCCCATCTGATCGGCATGAGGACATCGATCTGCTCCACCTTCCAGCAGATGGCAGGTTTCCAGAGGATGGCTTCGAGTATCCCCCGTGCAGCCGACGGTGTCAGAACGTCATAGGAAACACGCTCCACTTTCATCTCCGGTCTCGTGAAGCAGGCATTGTCTCCCCGGACCCTAACTCGTGTCCATCCGGAAAGTATAACTTGATGAAATAATTTGGATAAGCAGTAAAAAACAGTTGGGGATTGCGGTAGAATCTGCTATGGTTAAAGTGTAACATATTGATAATAGACATTAATCATAGAGTGAGGGTGGAGAAAATGAGACAGAAATGCAATCCCCAGATGAGTCTTTTCACAAAGCCATGCAGTAAGCCGATAGCCAGGGAACTTGAGCAGATATCGAAGATACTGGATGAGACGCCACGGTTGATGGAGATTGTGTATGATGATCTGGTACGCGAAAAGCGAGCGGACACAGGACGAGAGGGGATGACGGCCGAACAGGTGTTGAGGAGCGCGATATTGAAGCAGTACCGCCAGTTGAGCTATGAGGAGTTGTCGTTTCATCTTGATGATTCCTGGGCATTTCGGGAGTTTGC
>DSBG01000089.1 GCA_011046135.1 Deltaproteobacteria bacterium | reverse complement strand
GTTCGGTTTTGTCCACTTTCTTTGCCTTTCTCTCCATAACGGATCCCTCCATACATCAGTTCCCCTTCTCGAGGACATGGATCGCCATGGCAGCTTCACCCACGCCCAGGAATCCCCCGCCGTTTTCGGCAAGGGCCAGGGTGCACCCATCCACCTGCCGCTTTCCTGCCTCGCCCCTGAGTTGCGTGACGAGCTCATAGATCTGGGCGAGGCCCGAAGCCCCCACGGGGTGTCCCCGGGCAATGAGGCCGCCGCTGGGATTGATGGGGATTTTCCCCCCGATGGCCGTGGCATTGCTCTCCACGAAGGCCCCTCCCTCTCCGATGGGGCAGAACCCCATCTGTTCGGTCTGGTAGAGTTCGCCGAAGGAGGTGGCATCGTGGACCTCGGCAACGTGGATATCTCCGGGTCCCAGACCCGAGGTCTCGTATGCTGCCTTAGCCGCCCGCGCACAGATGTCGTTGTCCCCCTCGCGCGTGCCGGATTTCAGGATGGAGGCCCGAATCTCCACTGCCCGGGGGAACCTTTTTTTCCTCAGATAGTTCTCACTGCAGACAATGGCTGCCGCAGCACCGTCTCCGATGGGAGCACACATGGACCGCGTGAGGGGCCAGGCGACCTCCCTGTCCGCCATCACCTCTTCCACGGTCATGGGGAAGGTGTACTGGGCCAGGGGATTCAGAGTCGAGTTGTTGTGGGCCTTTGCAGCGATCACGGCCAGCTGGCGCATCGTGGTGCCATAGCGCTCCATGTGCACGCGCGCTCCCATGGCATAGAGATCCATGAAAGCGGAGTGGCCCCCCTTCTTTTCCCTTGGGGGTCCTTCACCGTGGAGCTTTGCCTGCTGCTCCCTGCGTTTCTTTTCCTCCTCCTGGAACCGCGCGATGAGCTCCATGGTCACTTCAACATCCGTGCCCGAGAGGAAGCCTCCCATCACCTTGGCCCTGTCTTCGCTGTGGAGCTTTTCCACTCCGATGGCGAGCACGCAGTCGTAGAGACCTGCCCTGATGGACATCCACGCGCTGTGAAGGGCCGTGGATGCTCCTGCGCACGCGTTTTCCACATTAGTGATGGGCAGGCCCTGGAGCCCGTTGGCCGACAGTGCCACCTGGCCCCTGATGCAGTGCTGGAATTCGTAGCCTCCCCAGGCGGAATTCGAGAACCATGCGGCCTGGAGGTCATCCCGGCCGAGCCCGCAGTCCTTGAGGACGAGATCCAGGACCTCTCCGGTGAGCTGCTTGATGCCCCTATGAAGGTATTTACCGAACTTGATCATCCCCACACCGATTATGTACACGCCATCACCCATAAACTCCCCCTCCATGATCCATAGTATTCGATTGAAATAAGAGCTGCGATTTCAGAGAGCAAGAAACCATGATCATTTCTCCTCCCCGGGATACCCCGCATCCGGCCCGATCCAGGAGTCCGGCGGTCCCATGAGCACGAAGGGGAACACGTTCCAGGTACCTCCGGTCACGCTCAGGGTTCCCAGCCCCAGAAAGAGCGTGTCGTTGATCTTGCGCACCTCGTCGTGCATGGTGGAAACCGGAAACCCGTTGTATGGCCGGTACACGAGGTGGAACGACGTTCGGTTGTCGAACCGGGAAGGCCCGATGTGGGTGGCGTTCCTGATGATCCGGGCGGTGCGTTGCGGGAGTGTTCTGGATGTTCTCGCCCTTAATGCCTGGCCAACAGCAGCGCCCAGCGATAAAAAAGGGTTTTCGTGGTCCTGATCCAGGGAGGTGAGGAAGGTGTTGTACCCGTGGCCGCGCTCCTGCGAAAAGGGTTCGAAGGCCTTGTGCATCCACAATCCCCAGATAAAGTACAGGCTGAACACGCTCAGGAGCCTGTTGACCCTGTTCCCGCTGTCGAGTAGCGCTGCGCGGTATTCCCCCTTCATCTCGCCAACCTCGGGAGAGACGAGCTGGTGGAAGACCCCGATGAGCTGCTCCCTGGTGAGGGCCTGGAGGTCTTCGAGGGTGATGTCTTCCCGGCTCTTCGGCAGGATCGCCCGGAGCGATCGCCCCAGGAAGGGATTGGGCTTTGGCCGGATCAGCACAGTCATGGCGCAGGCCCCAAGAAGGGTTGAAAAGAGAACTGCAATGAATTTCAGCACTGGTCTTGCCCATGCGTTACGGGTCATGGATCGTTCTCCTTGTCTGTCTCAGACCAGCCCGAGCCGGGCCAGGGCAAGGGCGATGGAATAAAAATGGCCGGATGTTCTCATGGATGACTGGTTTTGATAATACCGCTCAGGCGAGATCCTCTTGAGAAGCCACTGCAGCCTGGCGGAAGCCTGCGGGATCACGTAGAGCCTGTTGTTCTCATAGGCCTTGATGATGCACTGGGCGATGTTCTCCGAGGGCATGCGCGCGTTGTCGAAGCATGCGCTGGAAAAGGACCTCTGGAATTCGGAGCAGGCGCGCATGTTCATCTGGATGTTCGTGTTGAAAAACGAGGGGCACACCACGCTCACCCCGATGGAAAAGGGCGCCAGCTCGCTTCTCAGCGTTTCGGACAGGGAGATCACGGCGGCCTTGGAGACGTTGTAGCACGCCATCTCGGAGAGGCTGACAAACCCTGCGGCAGATGAGATGTTGACGATGTGGCCTCTCCCGGCCTGTTTCATGTGTGGGATGAAGGCATGGCACCCGTAGATCATGCCCCACATGTTGATGTCGATGAGCCAGTGCCAGTCTTCGATGGAGAGCTCACTCACAACCCCGGCAGCAGCCACGCCCGCATTGTTCACGAGCAGGTCGACCCTCCCCCATGCCCCGAACACGTAGTCTGCCATGGCCTGCACTTCTTCGATTCTTGTGACATCGCACAGGTATGTCTCCCCGGACCCCCCTGCCTGCCGAACCATGTTGAGCGTGACAGCAGACTCGTCCTGGATGATGTCCGAGACGAGGATGTGCCAGCCCTTCCGGGCAAGGGCGATGGAGAGGTCCCTGCCGAGTCCTGAAGCCGCTCCGGTGATGACTGCGTGGTTTCTGGTTTCCATGGCCTCTTTTCCGTTTCCTAGCCGCATAGCTCTTCGAATCCGCTGATATCCCTGATCAGGGATATCTTCTTGAGCGGGGCAATGCCCAGGAGCGCCTGGACCTGCCTGGCATCACGGAACCGTTTCTCCTGGCCGTAGTCCTTCATGTAGCCATTCCCTCCGAGAACCTGCACCCCGTCCGTAACCGCATCACAGGCCAGCTCGTGGACATGCAGCGCTGCCGCGGTGCAGTGGTGCTGCCAGTCATGCGTACTCTGTTCGAGAGCCTGGCAGGCCTGGGCAACACAGAGCTCACCCACATTCAGCTTCACGGCCATGTTCGCCAGGATCATGCTCACCTCGGACCAGTTGATGATGGCGCACCCGCCCTGGAACCGGTCCTTGCTGTAAGAAAGCGCTTCCTTGAAGGAGCCCTTCATGATTCCCGTGGACATCGCCGCGGCAGCGATGTGCATCTTCTTCGAAACATCGGCAAAGTAGGTTGGCCCCTTGCCTTCTTCCCCGACAAGGCGGGCCTTTGCCCCATCGAAAACCATGTCCACGGCCGGGCATGCGTGGAGACCAAGGCTGAACACCGCCCCGCTCTTTTCAATCCCCGTGTCCGAGAGATCCACCAGGAAGAACGAGTACCGGGACCTGTCCGCCCGGTATGCAGGGACCAGGGCATGGGAGGCGATACCGCCGAGCACCACGTAGTCGAGGTTCCCGGTGAGGTGATAGGCCGAGCCTCTCTTTTGTGCCACTGGCATGTGCTGGATCTCGGCGGGGTTGCTAAATGAGCAGGCGGCAATAAGAAAATCGTATGCGGTGTTCGCTCCCGAGAGGGTCTCTCTCAGGAGGTCCCGTGAGCCTGAGGCGATCATGAGTTCCTGGGACAGCGTGTTGGTGAAGATGATCCCGGAAGGCGAGCTGTCGACCTGGCTGATCCTCTCGAGGATCAGACAGAGCGTACTGATTCCCTGGCCGATCCCTCCCAGGTCTTCGGGGAGCGTCACCCCAAGCAGGCCCACAGAAAAGGCCTTTTCGATCACATCGGTGAAGAGCTCGCCGAAGGGATAGCGGTCGTGCTCCTCGATATTCTTCGCGAGTTCCTTTTCCGCAAAGGATGCGGCCAGCTCTTCGAACGGTTTCAGTTCAGGATTCATGGTTCCGATCATGGCGACCTCCCTTACCCTTGTTCATCAAAGACGCGGACCTGGGGGTGTGCAGGCCCGATGAGACACTTGAAGAGGTTCACCCGGTTGAGCTGGTTGGTTCCCTCGTAGATCTGGCAGAGCTTGATGTCCCGGAGCATCTTCTCCACCCACCGCTCCTGTCTGAGCCCGGTCTGCCCCATGAGTTCCAGGGCGAGCTGGCAGTTCTTCATCCCCAGGTCGGTTCCGGAGAACTTCGCCAGGGAGGCCCAGCCCGAGGTGCAGTTCTGGTCGCTCTGGAACTGCCAGTCGAGGTTCGTCCTGATCATGAGCGAGGTCATCCAGTCCTTTTCCGTCAACGGGGAGAGGACCTTGTCGTTGTACGCCTGGGGCACGTGCTTGTAGTAGTAATAGAAGGGCTTGAGTTGGAGTATCTTGTACATGCCGCGCAGGCTGTTTGCGTAGTTTGCCTCGATGTAGGTGAGCCTGGCGAGCATGGCGTTCTTGTACATCTCTGCGAGCAGGCACTGGACCCACTCGTAGTGAATGAGCGGTTTCCCGCTGATGAATGTCTCAGACGCATACTGCATGGCGTGCTCGAAGGCCCCACGGGCTGCGCCGGCCCCCATGGCGCCGACCCCGGCACGAGTTGCTGACACCACGTAGTCCGTGTAGCGCTGGGTGACTTCCCGTATGGGTTTCCCGGTGTACTTCCGGGCCTTTTCCGCGTCCATGAGGATCAGGTTGTCGGGCACGAAGCAGTCCTCGAAGATCAGCTCGCTTGCGGGGCACACCCGCTGTCCCATCTTGTTTTCGTGGGAGCCGAAGGAAAACCCCGGGCTGCCTGTCTTCACCACGGCAGCCACGGCAGTCTCGGAAGGTCTCTTCAGGTCGGTATACCCGAACACAACCGTCCAGGTGGACACATGCCCCATGGAGATGAAGATCTTCCTCCCATTGAACACGTATCCTCCCTTTACCCGCTCGGCGTGGCAGGTTACCGTGCCCTTGTCCATGAGGTCTGTCTCTTCCACATCGGTTCCGGCAGAGGGTTCGGTGATGGAGAGCGACACGATGCAGGGTGTTCCGGTCTTTTCCCCTTCGACAACCTCGGAGAGGACCCTCTTTGCCACCTTCAGGTTTCCACAGGCCGTGATGCCGGCGATCCCGAGGTAGTGGACACCGATGACATTGGTGATTCCCAAGCAGACCGAGGCGAGTTCTTCGGTGAAGTATGACATGGAGGGCATGTTCAGGCCCCACCCTCCCAGCATCCTCGGAATCCACCGGGTGTAGAACCCCCACCTGTTCGCCGTCTCCACGAGTTCCCAGGGCAGGTAGTCCGGGTCTTCGTGGGTCTTCCGATCGAGCTTGAGCGCCAGGGGCCGGGCAACCTCGTTGTTGAATTTCCTCGCCAGAGCAATCGCCGCTTTCGTCTCCTGTACCATGCCTTTTGGCATCTTCGGGGCGTACTGGAGACTGAGCAGGGTGTCTTCAACCTTGGGGAAGCGCTGTATCAGGGCCGAGACCTCTCCTCGGGTAAGCATGGAACCCTCCTTGTGCAGGTGCATTCTTCCTGCAGTTAATACCCCATCTTGGGGTCAATACAGCACAGGGTGTCATGAGTGCCCGTCTTCGGGCACGTCATGGTCCCTGTTCAGTGTTCGTGATTCCGGGTGGGTGGGCGTTCCCCAGCAGCGTTCTGGCCTTTCGTTCTTCACGGGTGATTGTCATGGCTCTGCCAGCTCACGCTCCATGGATAAAAATACAGGTAAAAAATCTGAATCGCAAGTTAGAAACTATAGTTGAAATAGCTGCGAGCAGGCCGCTGTCAAGTTCAGGGGAGAATCTTTCAGGAAGAATAGTTTCTGCTTCACCGGACAGAGAACCCGGATCACGCACACGGAGCTTCTCTGCACGCACAGGGAAGGGGAGATCTCTGCAGTTATCGAGGAGTGACTGGTTGAATTTCTGTTGACGTGCACCACGGGACGTGGAGTAGAGTGTATTCGTCACTGCTGCGAGAGGGATTCTGTGGAAAGATCCAGGGAAGAGGAGAACGACATGCATTCAGGTGATCTCGAGAGGTATTGCTCCCACGCCATGGACAACGGGGCGAGCGGGACCAGGATCATATCACCGGCCTCCGTGGTGACGGCCCCGTGGGTCAGGCTCAAGTGCCAGTTCGGCTGTCCCGGGTATGACAGGGGCTACTGCTGCCCCCCGCACACCCCGACCCCGGAGCAGACGCGTGTAATCCTGGACTGCTATACACGGGCGCTGCTGTTCCACATCCAGGTGGCGCACTTGCCGGAAAAGGAAAAGCGCTACCGGAAGTTCTTCGACATGCTCGTGGATCTCGAGGGCGAGGCATTCAAGGACGGCTACTACAAGGCCTTTGTCTTCCTTGCCGGGCCCTGCCTTATCTGTAAGCGCTGTGCCAAGGAAGAGAACAAGCCATGCCTGTTTCTCTCCCGGGCCAGGCCCTGCATGGAGGCCTGTGGCATCGATGTCTACCAGACAGCACGCAACAACGGGTTCTTCATCGAGCCCCTCAGGCAGCGAACAGACACCCAGAACGAGTACTGCCTGCTCCTGGTCGACTGAAGACCAGCAGTATTCCATGAAGCAGGCAGGGATAACCGGGGGCTGATTGGGAAAACATCTGGGAGCATTCATCGCAGGGCACCACAACGGTACGCTGAAACAATTGAAAGATGAGAAAACCGTTCGAGGTGATCCACCATGACTCGATTCGATGTGTTGAGAAAAACTGAACTGAAAATTGAGAATGTGTTCTTGAACAACGCTAACCTCACTACCATTGCAGCCTCGGCGGCACATATTCTCGGGTTTGAACCAGATGAAGTCCTCGTGGTTGATTACCGGGATGGGATTCTTGTGTTGGACATCCTTAACAATTGTGTTGATGCCTATAGAATTGTCGGGAAAAAAGAGCCCCTGCTTCGAGCATTGGGGGCTTTGCCAGGGGTGAGCGTTTCAGAGAAAACGTCGGTTGTTGCAGATGGAATGCTGGGATGGATTGCTCTGGACAGAGGTCAGGCTATCAAGGCGCTGCAGCACGGCGAGAAGATGATCTCTGAAATAGCCGGCACGATTGCAAAGCGGGTGATTGTCTTTTCCTCAGGGGCAGAAGTGAAGAAGAGGGAGATCGAAGATACCAACATGCCCG
>DSBG01000086.1 GCA_011046135.1 Deltaproteobacteria bacterium | reverse complement strand
GCACAACAAACTGTCGGCTCGCACAAGAGACCACGTATATGAAACTTCTCTTCATTACTGGCTTACTCTAAAAACACGAAAACCAAAACCACCCGGTGAACCACGGGGTATTTACATATGAATTCCAATCCTCTCCCGGAGGAAAGACCTGGATCATCCCCGCTTCATACGAGCTCCCGTGATCACCCGAGAACGCTATGGTCTTCCCACCATGCTGTGGTAGGGACACCAGAGCGTTACGGAACGTAATGAAGCACTTCTTCTCCGTATTCTCTCTCCATTCATTGGAAAAACAGTGAGTTGTGGATTCTGTCCTCAGGGAGATCTTCTGGCACGGATTTCGCTTTACCATCAGTGAAGAATAGTATGCCCCCTGGAGGAACCAGTTCATGAGCACATTCTCGTACAATGAAAAGGCGCTGGAACATCTCAGAATCGAAGACCCTTCTCTGCTTGACAGTCTCGTTGATTTTGAAACAGCGCGCGAGGCACACCTCAAGAAGGAGCATGCAAAAATCGACAAGCGCATGTCCCTTACAGACGCCATCGCCACCTATGTTTCAGACGGCGATGTCATGACCGACGCGGGCTTTGCCTATGTCAGGACACCCCACCAGGCGTACTGGGA
Source organism: Deltaproteobacteria bacterium (assembly GCA_011046135.1). Lineage (GTDB taxonomy): Bacteria > Desulfobacterota > Desulfomonilia > UBA1062 > UBA1062 > DSBG01. The sequence continues at coordinate 6,785 of DSBG01000086.1, read as the reverse complement.
AATCATGCGCCAGGCAAAGAAAAACCTTCAGTGCATCGCGGCGCCAAACACGAACCACAGCTTTCTGATTTTCAACAACAACTGCGATTACTCGCACAATTCCTATGTGGGTGTAGAGATGCGGGGCATCGACCGGAACTACGACCGCATGCTCAGGGCAGGCAGGGTGAAGATCCTCTCCGAGTGGAGCCACGGCGGCGTTGCCCTGGGGCTCAAGGCGGCCCAGCTCGGTGCTCCGGGCGTGTTCAGCAAGCAGATGCTCGGCTCCGATATGCTGAAATACAACCCCTACCTCAAGGTCATGCAGAATCCCATGCGAGACGACCCGGACCCGGTGGTCTTCATCCCGGCACTGTATCCCGACGTCACTATCATCCACTGTCATGCGGCGGACAAGTACGGTAATGCGTACATCTACGGACCCACGGTCAATGACGTCGCAACCGCAGCTGCGGCGCGCAAGCTCATCATCACGGCTGAGGAGATCGTTCCCGAATCCAGTATCCGGGGCAGACAGGGCACCATCATCCCGTTCTTCTACGTGGATGCGGTGGTGGAACTGCCCTTTGGCGCTGTTCCCGGAAATATGCCCGGATGCTACTACTGGTCGCGCCAGTGGTGGGAAAAGTTGATCAGGTTCGGGTGCGTCAGTGACGAGAACCTCAAGGTCTTCTTCGACGAATGGGTCTTCGGTGTGAAAGACCAGTTCGAGTTTGTGGACAAGCTGGGCGGAGCCAAATGGATCGCGGAGTCCAGGATCCAGACCAAGGCTGCCGAGGGCGATCACGAGGACATCGACTTCTCGTACGAAGAATTCACCCGGACACACGACTCCGGGCTGTACTACTGAAGACTGGAGGATACCATGAGAGACCTGAGTGCGCCTGCAAATCCTCTGGAGATGCTTGCATACGTCCTTTCAAAGCAGATCCACGACCACAAGATCGTCTATATCGGCACCGGCATCCCCATGGTGGCGGCCATCCTGGCGAAGAAGACCCATGCTCCGAACATCACCATGGTCTACGAATCCGGAGGTCAGGACCCCCTTCCGTCTGACATGCCCTGGTCCGTGGGCTGCCCCTTCACCTGGCGCAAGACGCCGGTGGTCATGGAGATGGCCTATTCTTTTGCGCAATGCTGCAACGGGTTCGTTGACATCGCCTTTTTGGGATTTGCACAGGTGGACATGTACGGCAACGTAAACACCCACCAGATCGGGACCGATCTGCTGCACCCCACGGTCCGCATGACCGGTTCAGGGGGTAACAACGACCTCGCATCTCTGACCGAAGAACTGGTCCTCGTGGGTGTTCAGACGCCGGACAAGTTCGTCAAAAACGTCGATTTCATAACCTCGGTGGGGCACCTCACCGGCGGGAACTCACGAAGGGAGGCTGGCCTGGTCGGCAAAGGTCCCATAGCCGTGATCTCCCAGTGCGGTGAGTTCGACTTCGAACCGGAAACCAAGCGCATGCGGGTCAAGTCACTGCTGCCGGAATGGACCTTTGACATCACCCAGCAGTTCACCGGGTTCGAACTCCTCAAGCCCGAGGGAGAGATCCCCCAGACCCCGGTGATCCCAGACGAAATCCTGAATCTGCTGAGGACCGAGGTGGACCCACGGGGCGTCTTCACCACCATGCCCACGGCCTAGAGGAACAGAGCGCCTCCGCCTCCGTATCGGGGTACTCTGCGATGATACACCGCAGAGCCTCACGTACCATCGCCGGGCACTCCTTACGGAGGGATTCCCGGCATTGTCTTTCTCAGCTACTCGAACGTGACGAACTGTTCCTTTTTAGCGCCACAGACAGGACATTCCTCCGGCAGCACCCCATCGGAGACATACCCGCATACCTCACAGACGTAGTAGGTGGTTTCCCGCTCCTCGAGAACGTGGTCCATGGCTTCTTTGTAGAGTTTGGCATGAATTTCTTCGACGTCACGCGACTGGCTGAAGTACAGAGAGGACATCCGGTCGCCAACCTCTTCTGCGCGTTTTACAAAGGCATCGTATGCCACACCGGCTACCCTGGTTTCCGATTCGAAACTTTCGGCAAGATTCTCTTCGGTGGATTTGATCTCTTTGAGGATCTTCAGAGCCCGTTTCCCGTGAAGCTCTTCCGAAAATGAGATTACCCTGAAGAGCTTTGCAAGCTGGTGATATCCTTCTTCTTCCGCCTTTTCAGCAAATACCCTGAGGCGCAGGCTTGCCTTTGCCTCACCGGTATAGGCCTGGTGTATTGCCTCTCTGATTGTGTCGTCCATGGTCCCCTCCTCTCATCAGCTTAGTTTCTCCGTACACTGTTCGCAAGTTTCTGCAGCAACATAGCCCCTTCTGGTTTTCCGTGGATACCGATCCTGGTGAGGGCGAAATCATACCTGACCGGATCACCCGGGGAAATTTCCCGAAATATTTCCGTAATCTCAAGCGCTGTTCTCAGGTCCGCCTGTCTCCTCGTCGTCATATCGAGAGCCACACCAATTCTGTACATATGGATATCGAGGGGAACAACCAGAAACGAGGCGTCAACGGCATGCCACCCTCCTGGATCGACGTCATCGTGCCTGACCATCCACCTCAGGTACAGGTGATATCGCTTGCACGCGCTTTTTTTCTCCGGACACGGCAGAAGGCTGTTCGATCCGCCTGCGGTACGTTTCCTGATCTCCTGTATGAAAAGGGACAAGGCCCTGGTGGTATCACGATCTCCTGTTCGCATCCCCCTCAGAAAACACGCCTGCAGAGAGCCATGCTCCCGGATGATCTCCCGGATCGCCATCAGGAAATCACTGAGTTCCTCCCCCGTGGTGAACCTGTGCTTGAATCCCCTGTAATATTTTCTCAGACCTTCCACCGATGTCTGTTCGAGAAATTTCCTGGGAGAAGCCCCCAGGGGGGTAAGCACCCTGGAGATACTCTTACAGATTTGTTCCACCCGTCCATAGGCAAGGCCTGCGCAGATAAACCCCGCGATCTCCCTGTCAAGGATATCATCATAGGAAGAGAGAAACTGGAGCGGATCCGGGGCGATAAACTCCTGCTTGTTGTAGGTCTCATAGATGTCATCAAGGATCGTCTTCTTTTCCAAGAATCTGCTTCTCATACCTTCTTATACCATCGACAATCACGAGAGGGAATCAGGTTCCCGCCTTAGGATTACTTCGGGAGGAGATAGTGCGTGTCTTCAGGATATAGGGAGCCCATCCTGGCAGGAAACTCTCTGCCAGGATGGGATGATGCACTCATTCCGGTGAAAACTCGTCCTTGCCTGCTCCGCATACCGGACAGGTCCAGTCATCGGGCAATTTTTCGAATGCCGTCCCCGGGGGAATGTCACCTTCAGGATCGCCCTTTTCAGGATCATACACATAACCACAGACACCACATACGTACTTTTGCATTGCTTCCTCCCTGATATTTTCTGTTCTTTCTTCTTTAGTATTCTGAGAGCCCTTGTATGTGGGGGCATTCTTTGGTGCCTTTCCTTTCTTGACATCCTGGTAATACGCATACGTCAGCACCTTCCCCTTTTTCAGAACCTCAGCTCCCGCAACCCGTGCTACGAAGATCGAGTGGGTACCGCAGTCGACACGTCCGACAACCTCTCACTCAAGGACCGACAATGCATGGTCAATCACCACGGGACAGCCTGTTGAACCGGTTCGACATGATACCTGCAACAGCTTATCAACTTCTCTGCCGGATTTGAATCCGAACAGCCCGATAAAGGGCATCGGAGTTTCCTCCTCCAGCACAGAGACAGCCATGCGGTTACTTTTTTCTATGTATTCATGGGTGAGGTTGTTTTTATTGATGCTCACCGCGATCGTCGGAGGGGTTGCGGATACTTGAAACACCGTATTCACGATCTGCCCATTCCCCTTCCCGTCGGAGATCGAGGTAACGACATAGAGTCCATAGGTGATGTTCCACAGGGCCATCTGATCGAGGGAACTGTTCATGGCCTGAGCTCTTCCTGAAGTTTCTGTGCAATGGTCGCCCCAAGGACTGAGCACCTCTGTAATAGTTCGCCGTCAGGCACATACTTGGATTTGATGGGCTCTTCCACAGTCTGGACCTGCATACCGGCCAGGATCTCCTGAATCTGCCCGGGGGCTTCTCCACTCCAGCCGTAGGAACCAAACGCAGCGCCCAGAAGGTTTCTCGGCTTCAAGCCTTTGAGGTAGGTGAGCACATCAGCCATGGCCGGGAGCATGTTGTTGTTCAACGTCGATGATCCCGCTATGAGCGCTCCGGCATCGAGCACCTCGTAGGCCACATCACTGCGATGGAATGAGTCCATGGACATAACCTTCACGCATGCGCCTTCGGCAAGAAGCCCTTCCTCGATGGCACGCGCCATGAGTTCCGTGCTGTGCCACATGGTGTGGAAAACCACCACCGCCTTGTTCGTGGGATTCTGCTCGGCCCATCTTTTGTAGGAGTCCAGGATTTTTCCCAGATCTTTTCGCCATACCGGGCCATGGTCCGGGGCAATGATGCGGATATCGAGTCCCGATGCGGCAACCTTGTCGAGCAGCTTGAGAATGAGGGGAGAATAGGGCAGAAGAATGTTTGCATAGTACGTTGCTGCCTCATAGTCGAGGATCGCTGAAGGCACTTCATCGTCGAAGCGCTCTCCGGATGCGAGATGCATGCCGAAGGCATCCTGCGAGAAGAGGAACTTGTCTTCGTGCAGGTACGTGAACATGCTGTCAGGCCAATGAAGCATCCGGGTTTCCATGAAACTCAGGTTCAGGTTGCCAAGGCTGAGGCGTTCCCCGTCTTTGAGGGGGATCAGCTCCTCCTCGATGGAAAAATGCTCTCTCAGTGTCTTTGCCCCCATCTGCGAGGCAAAAACTTTCTCGGGCTGTATCTCACGGATAAGCTCTGCCAGGCACCCTGAGTGATCCATCTCAGAGTGATTGGATATGACGTAGTCAATCTCCCTTGGATCCACGAGGTTTGTTATGCGGGAAAGAAGCTCGTTCTTGAAGGGCGCCTTGACGGCATCGACCAAGGTTATCTTGTCTCCCAGTATGAGATACGCATTGTAGGTGCTCCCCCGCTTCGTGGTATATCCGTGAAAATCACGGATATACCAGTCAATGGCCCCTACCCAGTAGACATGGTCACTGATCTTGATTGGTTTGTACACACCTGACACTTCTGTCCTCCCTGGTAATAATCAGTCCCCGGCAATGGAGGCGATTGCATCACTGAGCAGGACGACATGTTTCATCTCCTCTTCAATGATTCTGTCCACCTTGTCTTTCCCGAGTGAATCCGGGACGATTCCCTTGATCCCCGTGTAAAAGACAATAGAATTTTTTTCCGCCTCTATTCCCATTTTGAGCACATCTTTCAGGCCTTCCTCACTCGAGAGCCTGGAAGCAGGCTCTGTCTCCGTGTCGAAAACAACCCCACTCGTCATCGCGTGAAGGTATGAGGCCGTAAGACCATCGGGATCGAATCCCTGGGCATACGATTCATCTTTGAGGAGATCATCCCTCATGGCCCTGAAGGTTCTCTGGTGATCCACCTCCATGTGTGCCAGACCCCTGAGCAGCTTCTGCACGGCAGGTTCTTCAAACAGATCAGCCGCTTTCAGATAAAACTGCTCTCCCTGCTTTTCGATGTTTATGGCCATTTCGAACACTTCATTCGCGTTGAAGGTGCTGTTCGGCTGTACAGACATGTCTCTTTCTCCTTTTCAGCTTCCCGTGTCCACAGAGGTCTTCATCTTCAGGAAGCATGCTGAAGGTATTCCTGGCTGTGACGTGATTCTGACGCTAGGTGCCAGGATTCGTGAACACGCGCTGGGAGAGTTCACGATCCATCATGAACAGACCATTTCCACTCTCGCCGACAAGCTTCAGTTTCCGCACGATCCCATCGGCACTCGCCTCCTCCTCAACCTGTTCATCCACAAACCACTGGAGCATTCCGCGGGACGCATGATCGTTTTCCTTGATGGCCAGATCCATAAGCTTGTTGATAAGAGCGGTCACCTTCTGCTCGTGAGCGTATACCTCGTCAAACACGGCCAGAGGGGATGCCCATTTCGTGGGAGGACCGTCTATGGACTGCAGGAGAACCCGCCCCCCCCGTTCGATGAGGTATTCTGAAAATTTCTCCGCATGAGTCATCTCTTCGAGTGCCTGGATGCGCATCCAGCTGGCAAAACCCGCCAGGTTCACAGAATGGAAGAATGAACTCATGGACAGGTAGAGGTAGGCTGAGTAAAGCTCTGCATTGATCTGTTTGTTCAGGGCTGCTTCCATCTTTTTGCTGATCATAGATCGCTCCTCTAGGTTATGCCTTCCAGAGACCGTGCAGGTTGCAGTATTCGCGAGCATCTATCCGGTCAGCTTTGATACAGAATACCGCCTCGGGGGCCTGGCCAGGTTTGAGGAATTCCCGGTACGTCTTACCGTCGGCGATGACCTCGATCCACTCGATGTAGTGCTTCTCTTCCATAGGATGTTCAACGCTCCCCACCTTGACCGTGAATCCATCGGCTGTCTTCTCGACAACGGGAACGTGTTTTTCCTTCGCCGCATCGACAGTATTCTCCTTGAAAAGCTTCATGGGCTGCCCGCAGCAAACCAGCTCACCCTTGCCCTCGTGAACCATCTCCACAATGTTTCCGCAGATTTCACATTTGTAAATTTCAAGTTTCTTTGGCATCTCGTTCCTCCCTTTCGTTATTATTAGGAATGATTATTAATTTAATAGGTTTTTTTCTCCAGTTCGTCAAGAATGATCTCTATGTATC
>DSBG01000095.1 GCA_011046135.1 Deltaproteobacteria bacterium | reverse complement strand
CTTTAAGGGCTGGGGGGCGAGCCTGGGGTAGATGCAGGAGGAACCGAGGTTCAGGAGTTTCTTCACGCCGTGCTTATAGCTCGCATGGATCACGTGGGAGGCGATCATGAGGTTGATGTAGAGGAACTCTGCGGGGTACGTGCTGTTGGCCAGGATCCCGCCCACCTTGGCGGCGCAGAGGAACACGTAGTCGGGCTTTTCGCGCTCGAAGAACTTATCCACCGCTGCCTGATCGGTGAGGTCGAGCTCTGCCAGGTCCCGCACCACGATGTTCTCATAGCCCATGCGATTCAGTTCCCGCACCATGGCGGATCCCACGAGCCCGGTATGGCCGGCCACGTAGATCTTCGATCCCTCATTCATTGTGGTGCGCCACCTGAAAGCCGCTGAGCTTGCACAAAAGATCGCGCTTGGCTTCAGCGATGTCGTGCTCCACCATCTCGGCGATGAGCTCTTCAAAGGTGATCTTGGGCTCCCAGCCGAGCTTCTCCTTTGCCTTGGAGGGGTTACCAAGGAGCGTCTCCACCTCGGTGGGCCGGAAGTAGCGCGGGTCCACCAGCACGAGCACGTCGCCCTTTCTCACCTGCACGTCGTGGGGCCGGGGGTGGATGGCGCTCACCACGCCCTGCTCATTGACCCCTGTTCCCTGCCACTCGAGTTCGATCCCTGCCTGGGCAAAGGCCTGGGTGCACAGGTCGCGCACCGAGTACTGCTGGCCCGTGGCGATCACGAAGTCTTCAGGCTTCTCCTGCTGCAGCATGAGCCACTGAGCAACCACGAAATCCTTGGCGTGGCCCCAGTCCCTGAGTGCCCCGAGGTTGCCCACGTAGAGCGCCTTCTGCAGGCCCAGGGCGATGCGGCTCGCCGCTCTTGTCACCTTCCTCGTCACAAAGGTCTCCCCCCGGATGGGGGACTCGTGGTTGAAGAGGATCCCGTTGCAGGCAAACATGCCATAGGCCTCCCGGTAGTTCACCGTGATCCAGTAGGCATAGAGCTTTGCCACACCGTAGGGGCTGCGGGGATAGAAGGGAGTCTCTTCGTCCTGGGGGATCTGCTGCACCTTGCCGAAGAGCTCGCTCGTGGAGGCCTGGTAGAACCTGACCCTGTCTTCCATCTTGAGGATGCGCAAGGCCTCGAGCACGCGGAGCGTCCCTAAAGCATCTGCCTGCGCCGTGTACTCAGGTGTTTCGAAGGAGACCTGCACGTGACTCTGGGCGCCTAAATTGTAGATCTCGTCGGGCTCCACGTCCTGGATGATGCGGATGATGTTGGTGGAATCCGTCAGGTCGCCGTAGTGCATGAGGAAGCGCACGTCTGCTTCGTGCGGGTCCTGGTAGAGGTGGTCAACCCGGTAGGTGTTGAAGCTCGACGAGCGCCGCTTGATGCCGTGGACCAGATAGCCTTTGTCCAGGAGCAGCTCTGCCAGGTATGCACCATCCTGGCCGGTAATGCCCGTGATCAGGGCTTTTTTCATAGCAGGCCTCCCATAGCAATCTCCGTATCTCTTCGGAAGAAGGGATCTTATCACTTGAATGTCATGTTGTCATCAGGAAGAATTTCGTGTTTAGTGGAGGAGGGTTTGTGGGGGGGGCGATTTTTCGGGCCTGAAGGCCCTCTTACATGATAACGTAACACAATGTAATCCATTGTAGGAGCCCCTTCAGGGGCGAAAATGATCGGGTGTAGGAGCCCCTTCAGGGGCGAAAACAATCGGGCCTGAAGGCCCTCCTACATTGAACAACATCATATTGTATCATCATGTAGGAGGCCCTTTAGGGCCGAATTTAAGGGGAATCCGGTACAGATGTCCACGCGAAAGGCCGACACGTAAGACCATGTCACGACGCAGGAAGATCATGCTCTCGCTCATTGTGGGCACTGCGGTCTCAGCCGTTGCGCTGTATGTCACCTTTTCCCAAATTCCCCTGGCGGACCTGTGGGACTACCTCGGCACCATCAACTACTGGTGGCTCATCCCGTCCATTGTTCTCGGTGCACTAAGCTATGTCTTTCGCGTCATCAGGTGGCAGGTCATCCTCTTGCCGGTGAAGCAGACCTCCTTTGCAAACGCCTACCACCCCCTCATCATCTCCTTCATGATGAACAGCGTGCTGCCCGCGCGCATCGGCGAACTGGCCAGGCCCACCATCTTCTACAAGCGGGAGCGGGTGGAGTTCTCCAAGGTGCTGGCAACCGTCGGGGTGGAGCGGATCTTCGACATGGTCACCCTCCTCGTGCTCTTCATCCTGGTGCTCGCAACGGTTCAGATCGACCCCGAGGTGAGACTCACCTTCCACGACCAGGTCCTCGACAAGGCCACCCTGGAGACCATCTGGGCAGGCACGCTCAAGGCCGGCATCCTCCTGATCGCGCTCATCGCCGCCATCAGCATCCCCAGGACGCGCAGCATGCTGGAGCGCGCCATCATGAAACTGCCGGCGCTGTTCTTCTTTTCCGGTCCCACCTTCCGGGAGAAAATCCAGGAGAGGGTCAGCACGCGCATCGTAATGGTTCTGCGCAACCTCGCCACGGGCTTTGAAGTGGTGAAGAATGCAAAACACCTCCTGAGCTGCTTCGTCCTCTCCTTCCTCGTGTGGGGCTTTGCCGTGTTGTCATTCTATGTACTCTCGTTTGGCTGCCCGGGCATCCAGGTGAGTCTTTTGGAGATCACGGCAGTGTTCATCATCATCTGCTTCTTCATCGTCCTACCCTCTGCCCCGGGGTTCTGGGGGCTCTTCGAGGCGGGCGGGGTCTACGGCCTCATGCTCTTCGGCGTGCAGGCCACAGAAGCAGCAGGGCTCACGCTCACCTTCCACGTCTTTTCCATGGTCCCTTTGATCATTGCAGGGGTGATCTCGGTAGTGATCCTGGGGATGAACATGCGCCTGGTCGCGCGCGAAACCACTCCGCTCACATAGCGCTTCCCACCTCCTGTTTCAACGGGATGTCCGGGGTAGCTTGTGATGTCGGCGATACGTACAAAAGCTTGTTTGTATCACATTGCGGAGAGAGTATCCGGAACACTGCACGTGCATCACACAGGAGTGAATAACCGGAACACTGCACGCACATCAGACAACGGAGCCTTCCCTATTGATTTAGTTCCTCCAACAGCTGCTGAAAGCCTTCCGTTTCCCTGATGTTCTCGAGATCCGGATCACTCTCGAGCAATTCACCATTGCTGAAACCCTTGTCCAGTGCCTGCTTCAAACGTTTCACTCCATCATCCACTCTTCCCTGCTTGGCATAGATGCACGCGATATTGTAATCCACATCAGGGTCATCCGGTCTCAACCGCGCAATGGCATAAAGGGAAGAGAGTGCCTTGTTGTATTCACTGCTTTCCACATAGACGAGAGCACGTGCGAACAGGGCCGGGATCATGTCGGGATCGATCGAAAGGGCCCTGTCGTAGAACTCCATGGCCTCGCCGGTTTTTCCGATCCTTCTGTAGAGTTCTGCCAGGGTATAGTGCAGGATGGCGTTGTTCGGCTGGCCTACGATACCCCGTTGTAGTCGTACAATGTTCTCATTGATCTCCTGTTGTTTGATCTTCGCTTCTTCTCTCCCTCTCCTGGCCCCTGCGTGCTGCGGATCAAGTTCCAACACCCTCTCGTACGCACGAATGGCCTTATCCACTCGTCCCATCCCATACAGAGCAAGCCCGGTATTGTAGTGTGCTGGAATATAATTCGGCTCTCTGTCAAGCGCCTGTGTGAACTGATGAACAGCTTCCTCGTATTTTCCCTGCAACAGGAGCCCAAACCCGCGATTGTTCATGGCAGGGACGTAGTCCGGTTGTATGTTCAAGGCTTCGGTTGCATGGTATATGGCTTCCTGCACATCACCTTGTTCGAGAAGAACAGCCGAGAGGTTGGTGTGTGCGAGATGGTTGTTTTGCGTGACATTCAGCGCATGAGTAAAGAGAGTTTTGCTGTCTTTCCAGTACCCCACCTGCACCCAGGTTGCTGCAGAGAGGGCCGTGAGCACAACGATGCCGGCTGATACGAGTGCAGCGCTTTCTGTTTTGGAGCCCTCAACAATGGACGAGACTCCCCAGACAAGCATGAGAAATATCCCGATGAGCGGCAGGTAGGTGTATCGATCCGCCATGGACTGATAGCCCACTTGAACGAGCCCGATGACCGGAACGAGGGTCCCCACATACCAGAGCCACCCCACCAGGAGAAAGGGGAGCCGTTTCCGGAACACGAAGGCAACGAGCGTCACCGCCACCAGCAGGAGAACGGATCCAGCGACCAGGATGGGGCTGAACCTTCCGGGATACGGATAAAAGAACGCGAGATCAAGGGGCCAGACCGTCTTCCAGAGATATGCACTGTATGAAACCACCGAATTTATCATCCTGGTGCCAAGAGGCAGGAGCTCGAAGCTCCTCAATGCCCCACCCCTGGTCTGGGCGAGATACGTGATCCAGCTCGATATGCCCGAAAGAATAATCAGGGGAATCTTCTCAACGACGAGAGGAACGAGGCCACTCCAGCGAAGTGAGGCACTGCTCGTGCTTTCCTGCTTGGTTGAGGGATCTTTCTCGGGAAGTACCAGCTCCGGCCTCCTGATTGGCCAGAAATCAAGGAGCAGCAGTACAAAGGGGAGCGTCACCAGCATGGGTTTGGCCATGAGGCCCAGGGCAAAGAGTGTTGTCACCAGCAGGTATCGCGCAACACCGCGATACCTGACATAGCCGAGGTATGCCCAGAGGGTGAGCATCCAGAAAAAGGCACTCAGCATATCCTTGCGTTCTGAGATCCAGGCCACCGACTCAACATGCAGGGGGTGGAACGCGAAGAGTGCGGCAACCACGGCACTCTTTCCTCGAGCACCCGTCAACAAGGAAAAAACAAGGAATACCAGGATGGAATTGGCGATGTGGAAAAAGACGTTGGTCAGGTGGTGCATGCCAGGATTGAGACCGAACAACTCCACATCGAGCATGTGAGAAATCCAGGTGATCGGGTGCCAGTTGGCCGCATACCCAAGAGAGAGAAACGCCCACCGGACACTGTCCCGGGTTATGCCCTGGCCCACAATGGGATTGTCCCGAATGTATTTCGGGTCGTCAAAGGTGATGAACTCGAAGTCCCTCACCTGATAATACACAGAGAGAATCGACAGAGCCAGGAGAGCAACGATAATAATATTGAACCATGACCGCTTCCCCACCAGCACGCGGGCGAGCATCATCCAACGAGACTGCATCTCTTTCAGGCGTTCCCGGTTCATGCCCCTTCTTCGTCCGAAAACTCACCCGCCTCCGCAGCGAATGGGAGAGCAATACAGTCGGTCATAGTATTTTTCCGATGAGTGATCCACAGCACATGAGTGTTGAACATCAAAACATCCTTCATCATTATCATAAAGACAGTACAGGTCCTCAGTGGTATACTTATACCAGAAAAGGTGGGTGGATGAAATTCTTCCACGAACGTCCACATTGCCCATTGAAAAGAGGGCTCCACATGAAAACCATTACCTCAATCGTGAGACCACCCTTGATCCTGCTGTTCTCGGCTCTTCTTCTTGTGTTCAGCTGCAGTGGCAGCGACAGCCCAGGGGAAGCAGCCTCCTACAAGGTGACGGTCCTCTCACCGCTGCCCTCGTTGACCGAAGGTGAAATCACCATCCGCACGGGCGAAAGTCTCTTCTTCGAAGTAGAGGTTGAAGGAGGAGAAGAACCCTACACCTACAAATGGTTTTATGTTGCCCAGGAAGCTTCAGGCAGCACCTACTCGTATGCAATCAGCGATGAAAAAGATCTGGGAGAGATTGATTTCTTGGAGCCAGGGCGCTTCACCTTCAACCTCACGGTGAAAGATGCTGCTGGAGTCACCAGGAAGGCTGCCGTGATCGTGACCGTGACATCTTGATGAGCGGGTCATCTGAACAACAGGACAGAAGATCTTTAGATGATCTCAGATTATGGGCACAAGGTCGAATTATCGAATTATCAAGGGAGAGCAATCAAGGCCCTTCTGCTCTTCCTGCTCACCCTGGCTGATGCCCTTCCCTATTCTCCAATGCGTCGGTACGTGTTCCAGCCTTCTGTAAGGCCGAGCTGGGCATACCTCGTTCGTTCCGCATCCTTTGAGAAAGCCAGGTAATACTCATAGCCGCTCGTGGATATCTTCCTCACCTGTACACTCGAAGGCTCTTCCGGTGTCCAATCTGTCCAGTCACTCCATTCGGGCTCAAAGAGGCTGCTGGTTTTTTCGAACGAGTAGAGTGTGTCCTTTTCAATCCGATACTTGCCGCGCACCTTTTTTACGGGCTCCCGGTTGACGAGGTGGAGGGCCTCGAACTCATGATTGGGCGTGTATCTGACCACATTGGATATCAGAATCTCATTCTTTTCCGCATGCAGAGTATACTCCACAGCATACAAGCCCGGGGGGATCTCCTTCTGCTTTCGCTCGCACCCAAAGAACAACACCAGAAGGCCCAGGATGAGCGCAACAAAAACCATGCTTCTGAGCCTTAATCTTCTGCTCATCGATTGCTTTTCTGTCTGGCTCACATGCCCTTCTCCGGTCACACCCTCTATCTTGGAAACAGCCGCGATTTCACCAGCCCCGTCCTGGCCAGCCGGAAGGTCAATGCAGTCAACAGGCACCCCACCCCGTAGGTGACGCTCCTCTTGAAGTTGATGGAGGAGGCTTCAGCGAAATACTTCGTGGGGCAGCTCACCTCGGCGATGGTGTATCCCAGCCACAGGATCTGGGCGAGCATCTGGTTGTCGAACACGAAGTCATCGGAATTCTGCTCAAAGGGGACCTTGAGGAGCAGGTCCCGGGAAAAGGCCCGGTAGCCCGTGTGGTACTCCGAGAGCTTGGCTTCCATCAGGATATTTTCAGCCAGCGTAATCGCGCGGTTTGCCAGGTACTTCCACAGGGGCATTCCGCCTTTGAGCGCATAGCCCCCCAAAATCCGCGAACCCAGCACGCACTCGTACAGGTCGTTCGCGATCATGGAGGCCATGGCCGGTATCAGCTTCGGAGTGTACTGGTAATCCGGGTGCACCATGATCACGATGTCTGCCCCGGCATCGAGCGCCAGCCGGTAGCAGGTCTTCTGGTTCGCCCCATAGCCCAGGTTCTGCTCGTGGATGTGGACCTGCGCACAGGGCAACGTGCGGGCAACAGCCACCGTGTCGTCAGCGCTCTTGTCGTCCACAATGATCACCAGGTCCACGATTCCCTGCTCCATCACCTCGTCATAGCTCTGCCGCAGGGTTTTCTCCGCATTGTAGGCAGGCATGACCACAACAACCTTGTTCCCCTGATACATGAATCACCACACTCCAGGATGCATTTGTATTGTTGTATGGTTATACACCATTGCCTTCCATGTTGAAAAGTTTAAAGATCATATACCAGGATAAAAGACCTTGACACATCCGTAATG
>DSBG01000094.1 GCA_011046135.1 Deltaproteobacteria bacterium | reverse complement strand
TCAGGGACCGGACGCTCAATCTGACACTCCTGCATATGCTCAAGGAGAAGCAGTTTGAAGGCAAAATCGCACTTGCTGCTCGGAATGAATCAGAAGCAAGAACATACAAATCCGCAGGGGCACACGTGGTGCTCCGCCCGTACACCGATGCCTCCGAACAGGGTGCGGATGCCCTGAGTGAGGCCATGTTTCTCCTGCCCCCTGATGTCGACTGGCCAATCACCGTGCAGGAAATACAGCTCAAGCCAGGCTCGGCCTTTTCAGGAAGTACGATCCGAGTGCTGCCCTTGAGGGCGCAGACAGGGTTGTCCATTCTGGCCATTCGGCGAGCCGGCCAGATTATCTTCGATCCTGAGCCAGATTTTCAGCTGTTTCCCGGCGATCACCTGGTTCTCATGGGTGATCCTGGAGATCTCGGATATGCAGAGACGATCCTCCACCAGAGCGTTGGTGCTGTGAATACCAGGAGCCAGGACAGGTTCACCATGGGTGAAATCCGCGTTGCACCGAACTCTTCCCGTGTGGGACAAACCCTTGCAGAGCTCAAGTTTCGCCAGGATTATGGTGCAACGGTCGTGGGTATTCTCAGGGGAGACATGAGGATCAGTACGCCCCTGCTCACTGACACCCTGCAGCCGGGAGACCGCCTTATCATCATCGGAACCGAGGAAACCGTGGAGAAACTCAAAAAACTCAGCCCGCTGTGAGTCTGTCAATACTATGTAAGGGTCTTTTTCCTACAATCGCCGACCTTTGGCACAGAGGTCTCGGCAGATCCTCAAGGCTCCCGAACCGTTCATTTCCCCGTGCCCGAATCCTCCCTGTAAGATGAGCTGTCATGAAGAAGGGCCATCATGGAGAAGAACTGTTGAAACACTCTTGATTGCAGGGGGCTGATCCTGTACAAGAGTATGGTCTCACTACACAGCAAATGAATTAAAGGAGGAGAATACGATGGATTTTGGATTATCGGAAGAAATGCGCATGCTGTCAGACATGGCCTACAAGTTCGCCGTCAACGAGATCGAGCCCATTTCGGAAGAAGCCGATGAACAGGAGCGATACACCCCTGAGATTCGAAAAAAGGCAGCTGAGAACGGACTGGTGGGATGCTGGATACCTGAAGAATACGGGGGTTCCGGTGTGGGCTTCCTCGGAAACGCCATTGTCACCGAGCAGCTCTCGCGGGTGGACATGGGTGTCGGTCTGAACGTGATTGCAGCTTCCTTTGGCTGCGAAAACCTCTACTACTATGGGACAGAGGAGCAGAAGCAGCATTACCTCCCACCGATCTGCTCGGGTGAGACCGTGTGCGCCGGTGCCTACACCGAGCCCAACGCCGGCACTGATGTGGCGGGGTACAAGGCCAGGGCGGTGGACAAGGGAGAGGGCTTTGTTCTCACCGGAAACAAGATGTTTATCACCAATGGTACGGTGTGCGACTGGATGGTGGTCCAGGCCATCACCGAGCCTGGCGAAAAGGCTCACAAGAGTTTCAGCCAGTTCATCGTTCCCGCTGATGCCGATGGGGTGACGAGAACAAAGATCAAGGGAAAGCTGGGCATCAGGGCCAGCGACACGGCCGAGATCGCCTTTGAAGAGGTGTGGGTTCCCAAAGAGAACCTCATCGGTACTCGGGGAGCGGGCTTTTACCAGCTCATGCACTTTTTTGACACCACGCGGATCTTCGTGGCAGCTCAGGCACTGGGTCTGTCTCAGGCATGCCTGGACGAATCAGTGAAATACTGCAGGGAGCGGACGGCGTTCGGAAAACCGCTGGGATCATTCCAGCTCAGCATGCAGAAGCTTGCCGAGATGTGGATCCGGATCGAGGCCCTGAGGAACATGACCTACAAGGCAGCGGTGTCCCTGGACAGCCAGAAGCCTGATTATCACATTTCTGCAATGTCGAAGTATTTCGGTGGCCAGACGGCCGTGTTCTGCGCAAACCTTGCCGTGGAACTCCACGGCGGATACGGCTACATCAACGAGTACAAGGTGCAGAAGTGGTATCGAGACGCCAAGATTCTCGAACTCTACGAGGGGACGAAAGAGGCTGAAATCATGGCGCTCGGTCGGGTTCTGATCTCGAGGTAAGGCAACGTTTCGGGGTACTCTTGCGGGATGAAGAGATCGTCTTCATCCCGTTCCTTCACCCAGGAGCTCCAGGTAGTGCAACCCTCATCAAGTGCTTTCGTGAGGAGTGGTTGATGATGAACTCGCCAGGCCAAAACAGGAGGGTTCCCATGTATCTTTTTGATGAAGACATGCTGGTTTCACCCCAGACCCCGACCCTGTTTGCTGCAGTGGTGAGTGGCAACTGGTCCATCAATGGAATCCCCAATGGGGGCTATCTCATGGCACTGCTCACGCATGCCATGCTGCAGAAGGCAGACAAAAAATCCACCCCCATCGTTACGGGAAATTTTTTTTCGCGCTGCACACCGGGTGAGGCCTCGGTGTCGGTGGAGAAGATTGCGGGTTCGAACCAGTTTGAACGCTTCCAGGCCAGGCTGTTCCAAGAGGGGAAAGAGAGAATTCGGGCGATCGGCACCTTTGCGCAGGAAAAACTGGAGTGCTTCTTGAGGAAATACGAGGCCGTGCCACCGGATATCGCTCCTGTGAACGAGTGCATCCAGGTGCCGGAGCTTCCCGCTTATTCCCTCATGAGCCAGGTGGATATCCGGCTTGATCCTCGATGTGCCGGGTGGATGTCCGGCAACCTGTCGGAGAAATCACAACAGATGGGGTGGATAGCATTCAAGGACGGTCGTCCCTTCGATGCCCTGTCCATCCTCCTGGCTGCTGATGCGTTTCCCCCTGCGGTGATGGCGAGTCAGGGGTTTCTCTCCTGGGTGCCCACCATTGAGTTTTCCGTAAATCTGCGGGAACCTCCCAGCCCGGGATGGCTGCGGTGTGTGTTTCGATCGCGGTTCATCACGTGCGGGATGCTGGAGGAGGATGGCGAAGTGTGGGATGAGGCCGGCGAACTCGTTGCCATTTCACGCCAGATCGCACAGTTTCGGAAAGCATGACCTGGGACTCGTTGTGTGCACCATCCCCGGGAGTTCAGGGAAAGGGGTCCTGACTCAGCGGGTATGCCCCCGGGAGGTCATCTTCCTCCGGTGAACGGGAAGCATCAGCGGGCTGCAGAGAGTGCTTTGCCGTTTCTGGGCCGATGTTTCTTCCGATATGATCGAGGGTGCCAGCGCTCGAAGCTCCTGTCTTCCACGAAGAGATCATTCTCGGGCCAGATCACGGGAATCCTCGTGCCGAGGTACTTCTCGATTGCATCCAGTGCAGTGACATACCGTTCGCAGGCCAAGGAAATGGCTTTGCCTTTTTTCCCCACCCGTGCCGTTCGTCCGATCCGATGAACATAATCCTCGCAGTCTTCGGGCAGATCGTAGTTGACGACCAGGTCAAGGTCGTCCACGTGCAGTCCCCTGGCAGCGACATTGGTTGCCACGAGAATCGGTAGACTGCCGTTCTTCAGACCATCAATCACACTCTGCCGCTTGTTCTGAGGCAGGTCGCCGGTGATGAACTCGCAGTTCATTCCGTTGGCAGCCAGTCTGCGGGATATCTCGGTTGCCGTGTGTTTCATGTTGGTGAAGATCAGGCAGTTTTTCGGTTTCTCTCTCGCAAGTAATCCCAGGAGCAGTCGAAACTTTTCATCGTTGCCCACATGATACAGTTCCTGAATCACCGTATCAACCGTGAGATGCTCGGGAGCTATCTCGATCTCAGCGGGATTGTTCATGTAGCGCCATGCCAGTTCCTTGACGAGGAAGCTCAACGTTGCACTGAAGAGCATGGTCTGACGTTTGTGGGCAGGCGGCATGGCCCGTAACATCTTTTTCAGATCGGGGATGAATCCCATATCAAAGAGGCGGTCTGCCTCATCGATCACGAGAATTCCGATTTTCTTGAAGCTCAGTTTTTTCGATCGATGGAAATCCAGCAGTCTCCCCGGTGTGCCCACGATGATGTCCGGGTCTTTCATCATCTGCTGCTCCTGGGCTCGATACCCCACGCCCCCGTAGATGCAGGCAATGGAAATATCGAGATGTGCGGCCAGAACCAGCGCCTCGTTCATCACCTGTACGGCAAGCTCCCGTGTAGGCACAATGATGAGGGCCTTTCTGTCTTTCTGGGTCGAGAGGCTGTGAAAAATGGAAATGAGAAATGCTGCGGTTTTTCCCGTGCCTGTTTGAGACTGGGCACACACGTCTCTTCCCTTGAGGCTGTGAACAAAGGTTGCCTCCTGGACTGGTGTGCACTCGGTAAACCCCGCATCTCTGATGCCGAGCAAAATGCGCTCTTCAAGCGCTAACTCACTGAAATACATGAATTCTCCTTCGGTAGGTAATCACGGATATCTATCGACAATGTGTACCTGATATCATGAATGTTTTTCCTAGCTCGTGCATACAATTACCATACTGTGTGAAAATGTCAAGGAAAAGGAACTACAGGGCCGAGAGGGGCCGCCAGAAAGAATCTGGAACGGTTCCTCGGGTGACTCCAGTTGCTCCGTAACGACGACCGATACATGGAGGACAATCACGACTTGTGCGAAATACCATCTTGATTTTCCCCTTGAGGTTTACTAGATAGTGAGATCGTGAAACGTGTGTATGCGAGGACTATGGATGCCGATCTACGAGTTCTACTGTCATAAGTGCAATACGATCTACAATTTCTTTTCCAGGTCTGTGAACACCGATACAATCCCCAGCTGCCCGAAGTGCCGGCGTATAAAGCTCAAGCGCAGGGTGTCTCTCTTTGCCACCATCTCAGGGGGAACGGGTGACGACGCCGAAGGCGGTATGCCTCCCATCGATGAATCCAAGATGGAAAAGGCCATGGCCATGCTCGCCAGCGAAGCGGGAAGGATCAACGAGGATGATCCCCGACAGGCGGCCCAGCTCATGAGGAAGCTCTCCGAAGCAACGGGGCTGAAGATGGGAGGAGGCATGGAAGAGGCGCTTCGCAGGATGGAACGGGGTGAAGACCCTGAGCAGATAGAGGCGGAGATGGGGGATCTCCTTGAAGAGGAGGAGCCGTTCGTCCTTGAAGCAAAAGGCTCATCCGGCAGGCGCAAGGACAAACCAAAGGTAGACGAAACCCTGTACGACCTGTAGATCAGAACCACGGAACCCCTCATGGGGGTGACGTGCGCCCCCCATGAACGAGAGTCTCCGGAAAGACGTCTCAATCTGATCAGCTCCCGGGGGGAGAGATGATCGTATCAGCGTTCAGGCCGTATTTTTTCCCGTATCCCGGATACTTCAGGAGAATTCTCTCTTCAGATGTGTGCGTGATCCTCGATGATGTGCAGTTCCCCCGGGGTCCGACCTGGATTACGCGCAACCGGTTCAAGAACGATCAGGGCACACTGTGGCTTCGGGTTCCCGTGTGGAAGAAAGGCCTGGGCTTTCAGGTGATCCGCGATGTGCGGATCTGCCACGAGGGTACGTGGCCCCGCAAGCACCTTGCAAGCCTGAACACAGCCTACCTCCATGCCCCCTACCTCTCCGAGCACAAAAGTTTTCTTGAAACCCTCTATGTCGAGCATTATGACACGATCTTCGACATGAACATGGAGGGTTTGAACTACGTGCTTGGTTGCCTGGATATCAGGACCCCCCTTGTGCTGTGTTCGGAGCTGGGAATTCACGAAAAGGGGAGCGGGCTCCTCGTCGAGATCTGCAGGAGACTGGGGGCAGATCGCTATCTCGGCCAGGTTTCATCGGAGCGTCATCTGGACAGGGAACTCTTTGAACACTCCGGGATCGAGCTCTGTTTCATGAAGAGACACAGCCCTGTTTACCCCCAGCTCTGGGGAGATTTTCTGGCCGATCTCTCGATCCTCGATCTCCTCTTCACCTGTGGACCCATGACCCGGGAAATCATGATGGGTTTCGACGACTGATCCCCTGAGGCGCTTCCTGCACGCTGGGGAAGCTCTGCAGGGACACAGCGAAAACGGACAGTACGGGAAGCTCGGCATTGAGCCAGGAAAGTGCGTCGTACTGAACGTTTATGAATCCTTTTCCCTCGGATAGTAATCTGTATTACTGTAAAAGTGTATGGTTCTTTACGAAAGAAAATGATACCCTCAGGAGATGAGATCATGAACGTAGCGTCCTTTTACCTGATTTTCCTGGTACCCTTCAGTGTCGTTCTCGGCTATGTGCTGGGGGGCGTGTTCACCTTCGTCACGCCATTCTTCGTGTTTGGGGTGATTCCTGTTCTGGACATCATTATCGGTGCCCGGAAGAACAATCCAAGCAAGGAACAGGAACCAGCCATGAGAGAAAAATTCTCGTACAGGTTCATCACCTTCCTGTGCGCACCGGTTCAGGTCGTCATGGTGCTCTGGGGTGCCTACGTGATCTCGCTGGGAATTCTGACCCCTGTGGAACTTGCCGGGTTTGTCTTTTCCATGGGAACCTCCTCGGGGGTGCTCGGGATCAATGTCTCCCACGAGCTGCAGCACCGGGTGAACCGGAAACTGGAACCGATTCTCGCGAGAATCATGCTCTGGACGGTCGGGTACATGCACTGGGCGATCGAACACGTGGCCGGACACCACAGGAACGTGGCAACGCCTCAAGACCCGGCCACTGCACGCATGGGTGAATCGTTCTACGCCTTTTGGATCCGCACCGTGATCGGGGGATTCAGGAGCGCCTGGCAGATCGAGAAATCCCGCCTCGAGAAAAAGAACCTCCCTGTTGTGGGGGTGCACAACCGCATGATCCTCTATCTCCTCTCCGAAGCGGCCCTCGTGTTCGGGATCTTCCTGGTTTTTGGTATCAGTGCGGTCCTGTACTTCATCGTGCAGGCCTTCATCGCCTTTTCACTGCTGGAGATCGTGAACTATGTGGAACACTACGGCCTGCTTCGCAGGCAGATCGGAAAAGAACGGTACGAACCGGTCACCTTCATCCACTCCTGGAACTCCAGCAACTGGCTGACAAACCGGTTCCTCTTCAATCTCCAGCGTCACTCGGACCACCACTACAAACCGGAGAGGCGCTACCAGATCCTGCGGCACTTTGATGAGAGTCCGCAGCTCCCCACGGGCTATGCGGGCATGATCCTGCTCGCAGCCATCACTCCGCTCTGGCGCTTGGTGATGGATCACCGGGTGAAGGAATACCGGCCGCAGGGAGATGAGATATAGACCCGAGACGACCAGGCCTCCGCAGGATCGTGTTTTTCCTGTACGCGCGATTTTTTCTGGAAGGAAGGTTGATAAATACGGTAGAAAGAATTCAGGGGCGTATTATTGAGATGACAGGTTTGTCATCAGGAGCCCAACTTTTTGAATCATTGCGGGTGAATTCCTCGAAGCTTGCTTCGCCTTTTAGGGCATGAGATACAAGGAGGAATGAGTGAGTATAAACACAAGAGGCACAATGTATCGGTACTACTATATCATTTGGTATGTCCGGCG
>DSBG01000118.1 GCA_011046135.1 Deltaproteobacteria bacterium | reverse complement strand
GGGTTCAAGATGTCCTGCGCCGCACAGGTCATCTACCGGCTCGGTGCCAGGAAACACCTGTTCCGGTTCGGGCTCGCCATTATCGACCTGGACATCGTCACCTACAACCGATTCTTCGACATCTACAGCAATGCCCACGATGTCCATGCAAATGTGTCCCGGGAAGTGGACATGCATTCCCTGTGGCAGTTCTTTTTTGAATCCGGGTTCATCTACCCCAGGAAATACACCTCGCTGAGCCAGTACAAGGAGGATTTCAAGAGCACTTACGAGAAGCTCTACCACTCGAGCCCCGAGGTATTCGCCAACTTTACCTACCAGAACAACGGGGTGATCTACGGTCATGTCTCCATCATCAAGGCCTACCAGAGGACCTGGATGATTCACCACCTCGCGGCAAAACCCATGGGCAGGAAGCGCACGGGACTCGCGGTACTCAACCACATCCTGAACTACTTTGACGGGCTCTATCGCATGCCCTCGGTGGGCATGGACTACATGATTTTCTACTTCCGGCCCGACAACAAGTTTCCCGACTACTTCTTTGGCGGGTTCTGCAGGGAACTCAAAAACCCCAAGGCATGCTCCATGGACAGTTTTGCCTATCTGAACGTGCCCAGAGACGAGATGACACAGTCCCTTGATCAGAACTGGAGCGTGCAGCCCTGTTCACGGAGCGACCTCGCTGATCTCAGGTCATGGTACGAGAAGCACTCCGGGGGGCTCATGATCGACGCCATGGGCCTCGAGTGGGACACGCCGGGTGAAGAATCCATGGAGGTGCTCTATGCGCGCTTCGGCCTCAAACGGTCCTGCTCGTGTTCTGCCCTGAAACACAATGGACATACCAAGGCCTTTTTCATCGCAGATCATTCCGATATGGGGATCAACCTCTCCGAACTGCTCAACAGCATCAAGATCATCGTACTTGATGAAGACTCCGTGTCATGGGAAATTCTCCTGCAGGGTCTTGCCTGTTGTGCCGAAGACTATGGATCGTCCAGTATCCCGGTCATGGTGTATCCCTTCGCATACCTCGACCGACGCTCCATCTCCTACGAGAAGAAGTATATCCTGTGGGCACTCGACGCCCGCTATGGCGACGAGTATACCGAACACCTCAAGCAGAAGGCCAGGATACGCATCAGCAAGTTCCTCATCAAGCACATCATTTCGCGGGTCGTTAAACGGCAGTAGGTACCAAAACGAACGCTCCTCCATAAAATCCAGGATTCCGTGTACGAGCCGTGCCGAAATGGTCAATTTTCTCGTGCACTGTGCCGATGGTACCACAAGGGGATTCGAACTCGAGGGGAGATTTCCCGAGAGCACCAGGGTCAGCGCTGGCCGGGCTCAGACCGGGGCACCGGGTGTGGGCAGCACGAAGACTGGGGACTTGCATGGAAGAAAAAGAACAGACCAACCTCTACCACGTACGCATCATCAAGACCTACCTTGAATTCATCAGGAAGCAGTATCCTGATGTGGACATCGAAGATCTGATCACCCAGTCAGGCTTTACCCAATCACAGCTCGATGATGAAGGCTACTGGTACACCCAGGAACAGGCCGACCGGTTCCACGGAGTCATCCACCGGCTCACGGACAACCGGAACATCGCTCGGGAAGCAGGCCAGTACTCGGTAAAAGCCGCATCATACGGGACGATACGGCGGTATATCTTCGGGTTCATGAATCCGACCATGGCCTATGATCTGCTGGGAAAAATCGGATCCAAGCTCACAAAAGGAACTACCATCTCCATCAACAAGCTCGCATCGAACAGGATAGAGGCTCTCTTTGACATCAATCCCGGGGTGCAGGAGAAACCGTACCAGTGCCAGAATCGCCTTGGCATGATGGAGGCAATGGCCTTCCCCTTTACCGGAAGGTATGCCGACGTGGATCACACGGAATGTATCCACAAAGGTGCCAGGAAGTGCAGATATGTCATCTCCTGGAGGGAGCCGTTCTCCAACAAGCTGAAACGCCTGTGCAGCTACCTCATGCTGATGTTCATCCCCCTTGCCATCCTGCTCGCCTTCCTCGTTCACTGGGAACATGCCCTGGTGATCAACCTGGTCATTGCGGTTCTCCTCATGGGTACATCGTGGTTTGCACTCTGGCAGGAAAACCGGGAACTCCTGTGGCGGATCGAGCATGAAGGCTCTGCCGCCGAGCAGCTCATGGCCGAATCGGACAAGCGTTACAGCGATGCGGAGCTCATCCAGGAGATCGGGCAGGCGCTTTCCAGCGTCTTCGATATCGATGAACTCCTGAGCACGGTGATGTCCACCCTTGAGAAACATCTGGACTACGAGCGAGGCATGGTGCTCCTCGCAAACAGGGAAAAGACCCGCCTGATCTTTCAGACAGGGTACGGATATACCTCCGAACAGGTTGCGTGGATCAGAAACACGGAGCTTCACCTGGACAAACCGAACTCCCGCGGGCCCTTTGTGCGGGCCTTCAAGGATCAGAAGCCCTACCTCATCAACAACGTGGACGAGGTGGCGTCAGACATGTCGGAACGGAGCAGATCCCTGGTGAGGTTTTCCGGCGCGCGCTCCTTTGTCTGTATCCCCATCGTCTACGAGAACGAGGCCTTGGGAGTTCTTTCCCTGGACAACACGACCCAGACGAGATATCCTCGCCAGAGCGATCTCAACCTCCTCATGGGGATTGCTCCCCAGATCGCCATCAGCATCAACAATGCGCGCACCTTCGAAAAGATGCAGGCAAGCGAGGAAAAGTACCGGCTGCTCGTGGAGAGCGCAAACAGCATCATCGTCAGGCTCGACACCGAGGGACGCATCACCTTCGTGAACTCCTATGGCCGGAATTTGTCGGGATATACAGAAGAGGAGCTTCTGGGCAGTCAAATCCTCGAGTTCCTCATTCCCGTGCAGGATTCCCAGGGAAACGACCAGGCACTGGACACCGAAGCGTTTCTGAAAAATCCCGATCGCGTGGGAAACAGGGAAATCGAGGCTGTTCGCAAGGACGGCCAGCGAATATGGATTTCCTTGAACGCCACGTCCATCCGTGACAGTGAGGGCACATTTAACGAGATTCTGTGCGTGGCAAGCGACGTCACGGCACGCAAGCATGCAGAAGAGGAAAAGAAGAATCTGGAAGCCCAGCTCATCAGGGCACAGAAGATGGAAGCCATCGGGGCACTGGCCGGGGGTGTTGCCCACGACCTGAACAACATCCTCAGCGGTATTACCAGTTATCCCGAACTCATCCTCATGGAAATCCCTGAGTCGAGTCCCATGCGCAAGGCCATCTTCACCATCAAGAAATCAGGGGAAAAGGCCGCCGCCATCGTGCAGGACCTGCTCACCCTTGCCCGCAGGGGGGTGAATATCTCCAATGTCGTGGATATCAACACCATTATCAGAGACTATCTCGAGAGTCCGGAATACCAGCGCATGCTGGAGTACCACCCGCACGTCGAGGTGAAAATGGATTTACGCGGTGATCCCGGTTCCATCCTCGGTTCGGAGGTCCACCTCAGTAAGACCGTGATGAACCTGATATCCAATGCCGCAGAAGCAATGCCCAGCGGTGGAACGGTACGGGTGTCGACCCGAACGGAACACGTGCAGAAAACCATCAAGGGATTCGATGCCGTGGAGCCCGGGGAGTATGTTGTCCTGTCCGTGGAGGACACGGGCGTCGGAATCTCCGGTGATGACCTCAAGAGAATCTTCGAACCCTTCTTCTCCAAAAAGGTCATGGGAAGGAGCGGGACCGGCCTGGGAATGACCGTGGTCTGGTCCACGGTGAAGGATCATCGCGGCTACATCGATGTGACCAGCATCGAGGGCCATGGCACCCGGTTTGATCTCTACTTCCCGCTCACCCGGCAGGCAAAGAAGGAGTCCGAGGGATCCCGGATCATCGAGGACTACATGGGAACAGAACGGATCCTCGTGGTGGACGATTCCGAGGAGCAGCGGGACATCGCCGGCATGCTCCTGGGCAGACTCGGGTATGATGTGGCGCTGGCAGAGGCTGGAGAGGATGCCGTCGAGTATGTGAAGCACAATCCTGTGGACCTGGTCCTCCTGGACATGATCATGGATCCGGGTATGGACGGCCTGGATACCTACCGCAAAATTCTGCAGGGCAACCCTGATCAGAGGGCACTCATTGTCAGCGGGTTCTCCGAGACCGACCGGGTCAAGCAGGCCATCGGGCTCGGGGCCGGGGGGTATATCAGGAAACCCTATGGACTCAAGGATCTTGCCAAGGCTGTCAGGTCTGAGCTGAACAGAAAGTAACCCCAGTTCCCACTGGGATGCTGATATTCCCTGAAAAAACCCAGGCCAAGGATGGAGATGCACGAGACTTCAGCGGGACTCCTTCGGCCCCTTGCCCCAAATATCCTCTTTACACCGGGGGCGAATTCATAGTTAGGTAGCACAAGACAGACGCGTCACTCGTCGGGTGACACGACGTGCGGCAGGGAAACCTGACCCAGAGAAGACGAGGTGGGGAAATGTCATGAAGAAGGCCCTGGTAGTTGCCGGCGTGGTTGTTGGAATAATCGCGGTTTTTTTCCTGGTCGACACCTTCTTTCTGCAGAAGAAACCCATCGATGTGCCCATGGAGGGTTCCCCTCCGACCGTCGAGGAGCCAGAGGTCCCTGCTGACGCCACAGTGCCGGAAAATGCAGACACCCTTCGGCCGAAAAGGGTTTCCATTGATGAAATCAAGCCCGAGAAGACCTTTGAAGACTACAAGGCAGACCTAGCCGTGGTGTGCAGAGAACTTGACACCAGGGACTACATCATGCGCTACAAGCTCAGGGAAGGCACGTGCAAGAAGTTTCATGACATGCTGGAAAAGCTCGCCTACAAGCCTCCGGTGGTTTCCGGGGAGACACGGGATCTCTACACCCTCCTGAGCAACGCCGCGCACTTTTACCGGGTGCTCGGCAAAGATGACATCAGGCTCATTAAAGATGTTATCACGCACGAGCACGCAACCATCGAACCCACCATGGCGCTGGTGTACCAGTATCTCATCACGGGAAGCAGAGAAGAAACGCTCTCGGTCAATATCGGGCAGCTCTATGAATACGCCGGATTTTTCCTGGAGACTCTGGGCGGGAAATCATACCTCTATCGCCGGGATGCAACGGTGCGGACGCTGACCCGGTACTACTCGGTCCTCATCCTGGATCAGGCCAACCGTGAACAGATGAACCCCTACGGAATCGACATCATCCCCCACCTGAAGCTCCTGGAAGATGACATCGCTGCACACTCCCTCCTGGCAGGCCGGGCAGAGTATCTCGAGGTGCTCAAGGGCATCGAGGCCTCCTCAATCAGGTAGCGGGAACAGCCGGAACTGTGCGGATGGCTGCAGAACCTACGTCTGCTCTGAACGTCACGGGTGCTTGTTCAGACGGGCGAAGCACCTACCGTGTGTATTGCTCTTCCTGCAACGAACGGGGTAACATCACGTGGATACGCTCGTGATCCCATCGGTCAGCACCATCCGACAGGATGTGGTTCACCATTTCTGCGGGGTGTTCTTCGATATCGATGATACGTTCACCACGAAGGGAAAGATCCCGTCTGCGGCATTTGATGCCCTGTGGAGGCTCAAAAATTCCGGCATCAAGCTGGTACCCATCACCGGCAGACCGGCGGGCTGGTGTGACCACATTGCCCGGATGTGGCCGGTTGACGGTGTGGTGGGGGAAAACGGCGCCTTCTATTTCTGGATGGATGAGAACGAGGGAAAACTCTCGAAGAGATTCCTCGATCCGGAAGAGGTCAGGAGAACGAAGAGGCACCAGCTCGATGTGATCAGGGAGCAGATTCTGGCCAGTGTCCCCGGGGCGGCAGTATCGAGCGATCAGCCCTATCGGGAAACGGATCTTGCCATAGACTTCACCGAAGATGTTCCCACCCTCGAGTGGAAGGATATTGAGAAAATCTGCCGGATTTTCGAACAGCACGGGGCGCAGTACAAAATTTCCTCAATCCATGTCAATGGGTGGTTTGGCAGGTACGACAAACTCTCGATGACAAAACAGTTTGTCCAAGAACGATGGAACATGGATCTGGATACAGTGAAGAACCGGTTTGTCTTCTGCGGCGATTCCCCCAACGATGAACCCATGTTCGCCTACTTCCCGTATTCAGCAGGGGTGAGGAATGTTCTTTTGTGTGCAGACCACATGATCCACCTTCCTGCATTCATTGCGGACTCCGATGGGGGTCAGGGGTTCGCAGAGATTGCGGATGTTATCCTGCAGTGCAGGGGGAGGTGAGGCCACTGGGACCCGGGAGGGGACGTCAATAGATCGACAGGGTTGTTGTGGCGTCGAAGATGTGGAGGTGATTGAGGTTTAAGGCGAGCCTGAGCGTTTCCCCCACCGAGATGATTCTTCTCCCTTCGCTGCGCGCAGTGAACCTGACACCCTGCATGTTCATGTGCATGTTTGTCTCACCGCCCAGCGGTTCAACCACCTCGACGATTCCATCCACTTTCCACTCCTGAGGAAAGCCGTTTGTCCCGGTATCGATGCTGAAATCTTCTGTCCTGAGGCCCATGACGACATCCATGTTCTCCTTGAGGAGCGCGTCTTGCTTTTCCGGGACAGGTATTTTGAGACGGCCATTGAAGTCCAGATACAACGAGTTGTCCCATCGGATTATCTTTGCCGCCACCAGGTTCATGGGCGGACTTCCGATAAACCCTGCAACGAATATGTTTGCCGGTCTCTCGAAGAGCTCGATGGGTTTGCCCACCTGCTCGACATACCCGTCGTTCATTACCACGATCCTGTCAGCAAGGGTCATGGCCTCAACCTGGTCGTGGGTGACATAGATGGTGGTTACCAAGACCCGCTGATGGAGGAGCTTGATCTCCGTGCGCATCTGGGTGCGCAGTTTGGCATCGAGGTTTGACAGGGGTTCGTCAAAGAGAAAGATGGAGGGGTTTCTCACCATGGCCCTGCCCATTGCCACCCTCTGCCTCTGTCCACCTGAGAGTTCGTGAGGTTTTCTGTGGAGCAGTTCCTTGAGTTCCAGAATCTCCGCTGTCTCGTGAACCCTTTTGAGGATCTCTTCCTTGGGTTTTTTGCTCAGTTTCAGACCGAACGACATGTTGTTGAAGACATTCATGTGGGGATAGAGCGCATAGTTCTGAAAGACCATGGCGATGCCTCTGTCTTTCGGAGCAACGTCATTGACCATCTTCCCA
Organism: Deltaproteobacteria bacterium; assembly: GCA_011046135.1. GTDB lineage: Bacteria > Desulfobacterota > Desulfomonilia > UBA1062 > UBA1062 > DSBG01. Next base: position 333 of record DSBG01000118.1, on the reverse strand, counting down.
TTGATGAAGATATGACCTTCGGTCACCTTTTCGAGGCCTGCAATCATTCTCAGGATTGTTGATTTGCCACAACCTGAAGGACCGACGAGGACGATGAATTCATTGTCGTGGAATTCCAGATTCACCCCGTGAACCACTTCCACCTTGCCGAATCTCTTTATGACATCTTTCAAGACAACATCGGCCATGAATTCATCCCGGTCCAGTCGATTCTGAATACAGTGATACAGTATGAGACCACCTGAGAGCGGTGCACTCCTGAGTGCACTGTTTTTTAGTATAAAAGGATCAGGACCGTCAAGTGTCTGATAAGGTTCTGATATTGTGATGAAT
>DSBG01000180.1 GCA_011046135.1 Deltaproteobacteria bacterium | reverse complement strand
GTACAATCGTAATACCCTCTCCCTCACCTGTCAATAGCATGTGTGCAACGGTGCGCAGCAAACCCCAACCAAGCTCATGCTTCAGCACGATCGTGCGTGTTCATGGAATTATCTTTATCCCACACAACCGCAGGGCTATCGCGCTATACGGCTGTTATAAACCTCATCCCCCTTTCAGAGAATATCTCCATATCATTGATACGCTCTCCCCTGTACCTTCCCATGGAGCGACCCGTCGATCATCTCGGTTCTCTGCGCCTTATGTCGCGCAGGCCTTGATCCCGTATCATATTTCTGAAATAATACTCCCGAAAACACGCTTCCAAGGAGATCCCCATGCTTTTCAAGGATGCAGAACGAAGGATCGATCAACTGAAAGAACTCTACCCCAGCAAATTTTCGAATGAGGACAAGATATTTTCCCATATTCGTCGAGGTCACCGCATCTTCGTGGGCAGTGGCTGCGGTGAACCACAGCACCTGGTTAAAAGCTTTATGGCATATGCCCAGACCAACCCGAGGGCAGTCTTCGATACAGGCCTGTCGCATCTCCTCACCATGGGACTTACCCCCTACTCATTCGAAAGATTCAGACCGAATTTCCGCCAGAACTTCTTCTTCATTGCAGACACCACGCGAGACGCCATAAACAAGGGCGAGGCGGACTACACCCCTGTGTTCCTCTCACAGATTCCCCGTCTCTTCAAACGGAGGCTCTTCACCATCGATGTTGCATTCATCCAGGTCTCACCTCCGGGTGACAATGGATTTCTCAGCCTTGGCATCAGCGTTGACATCATGAAGGAGGCGATTCGTCATTGCCCCCTCATCATTGCCCAGGTTAACTCTCACATGCCCTATGTACACGGCGACAGCCTCGTTGATCCGGAAAATGTTTCCTTCTTCATTCACCATGATGAACCGCTCCTCGAATACCACCCGGCTCCTGCAGATGAAACACTGGGCAAGATCAGCAAACACGTATCAAAGATCGTTCCCGATGGGAGCACCATTCAGGTCGGGTATGGAAGAACCCCCAATGCCGTGCTCTCCGGGCTGAATTCCAAAAAGAACCTGGGCATCCATACCGAGATGCTCGGAAGTGGGATCATCGATCTCATGAAGCAGGGAGCCGTGGACAACACGAGAAAAAGTATCGATACCGGGAAGACCGTTGCCTCGCTGTGTCTTGGTTCCGCGGAAGTCTACCGCTTTCTCCACGACAACCCCACCATCTCGTTCATGCCCATCGACTACACGAACAATCCTGAAATAATTATCAAGCTCGAGAACATGGTGGCGATCAACGCTGCCCTGCAGGTGGACCTCACTGGCCAGGCCACGTCGGAATCCGTCGGAGAAGTCTTCTACAGCGGTATTGGCGGCCATGCGGATTTCATGAGAACCGTAGCGTCAAAATCTTCGGGAAAAACCATCCTGGTGCTGCAGTCCACTGCAAAGAACGGTACCGTCTCCCGAATCGTCCCGTTTCTCTCTCCAGGCGCCGGCGTGACACTGACCCGAGGAGACATTCACTACGTGGTGACGGAGTACGGAATCTGCTATCTCCATGGGAAAAATATTCGCGAACGAGCCATGTCCCTGATTTCTATTGCTCACCCCAAATTCAGGCCGTGGCTCATCGAAGAAGCGAAGAAAGGCCACCTCATTTTCCAGGACCAGGTCTTCTATCCTGGAGAAAAGGGAATCTATCCCGATGAATTGGAAACCTACAGAACCACCAGGACAGGAATGACGGTCCTTCTCAGGCCGATCAAGATCAGCGACGAACCTCTGCTGAAGGAGTTTCTCTATTCACTGTCTGAACAAACCCTCTACAAACGGTTCCTCACCACCCGCGCAGAGATTCCCCACCGCGATCTTCAGAAACTCGTGGTCATCGACTACACTACTCACATGGCGCTTTTGGCGATCTTGGAGCAGGATGGTCGGGAAGAGATCCTCGGCGTTGCCCGCTACAACATAGAGGATGACATCCACCGGGCAGTGCTCGCCATCGTCGTACGGGACAACCTCCAGAACCAGGGGGTGGGCACAGAATTGCTGGAATACGCGACTTACCTTGCCAAGAGACAGGGATTGCTTGGGTTCACCGGAGAAGCATTCGCGGACAACCGACCTGTCCTGCGGATGCTGAACAACTTCCGAGACAAAGGATTTCAGGTGCATCGCACCATCAGCGAGGGATTGCTCTCGTTGCAGATTACCTTCAAGGATGCGCCGTAGCGATCCCCCCCCCCGGTTGCCCCGCGAGGTTGGCGCTGATTACGGATCTCACCCTTTCCAGGACAACATCTCTTTCTTTTTCCGTGTACTCAGACGTGTCGATCGGGTCGCCGATGATCACCTTAACCACACCCGGTTTTATCTGAAACGTCTTTTTTGGCCAGAGATCATGGCTCCCCACAATGGTGACGGGAACGATGGGAAGCCTTGTCTTCATTGCGAGCAGCACACCGCCCTTCTTGAAGTTCTGAAGCGTACCATCGAGGCTTCGCGTCCCTTCGGCAAAGAAGAATGCACTGACACCTCTCGTAAGATCACTGACCGCGGAGTTCACTGCCGCATGGGAACTCAGAGCATTATTCCTGTCTATGATAATCATACGCGCCAGTCGTATGGCAATGCCGAATAGTGGTATCCGGGCAAGGGATCTCTTCGCCACGAACCGGAGGGTATGCTTCAATGACAGGGCAACAGCCGGTGGATCGAGGTTGCTGGCATGGTTTGACATGAAAACGTATGAATGATCGTTACTGAGTTTTTCTCTTCCCACTACCTGTATCCTTACCCGGTTTGTTTTCAAAACAATCCAGGACCACCCCCTGCAAAACTTGTAGGGAAACCTGCCGGTTTTACTGAATGGCGCAGTGAGGACGACGGGAATACCGAAGATGACCGTGTACAGAGCTGTCGAGATACATGTTATCAACACTGCAATTGTTTTGATCATCATGGTATATTCTCTATCTCATTTTCTCAGGCTGGATGGTAAATTATTTGTAAAAACAACATCGTCAGGACTCATGAACTGCCGTGATGACAAAAACTGGGCTACCGAGGATTTCTTCTTTCTCTTGATACCCAGGTGGCTCTCTCATCCAGATCACTGTCGAATCAATTCAACCCATGAAAGACGGCATCTACTGGTCATGTATTCTTTGACAAACCACACAGGATGGGTACATACTTGATCTTAGCGTTTTCCGGTTGAGTATTCGGACCAAGCACGAACCTCGCTGGGAACCCATCTTATTCATGGAGGGGGATATTCGTGGCAACAGAGCTCTCCAGGCGCGAACTCCTCAAAAAATCTTTCAAGATAGGAGCAGTTCTTGGTGGTGTTGCAATTCTCGGTACGGGAACCTACCGATTCCTGAAGGTTCCGTCCATAGAAGATCTCTACGGAACCTATCCCGATGGGGCTGCTGATTATCCACTGAGACGTTCGGACACACAGGCCGTTGCACCCAACGTAATCATTGTCTGCTGTGATGACTTGGGATACGGCGATCTTGGCTGCTACGGTAACCAGGCACTACGGACACCGGCAATTGACAATCTCGCCACCACAGGCAGCCGATTCACCGAGTACTACGCCTGCAGCGCAGTGTGTGCTCCCTCCCGGGCAGGACTTCTCACCGGCCGGTATCCTTTCCGCACCGGGATCATCGGCAACCCCTTTCCCAAGGAAGAACCCTACACCAGGGTGCTCGCCCGAAAAGTCGGCGATGCCCTCAAGGGCATCGGCGTACTGGATACCCGTGAAAATGTTTCGGGCATGGGCCTCTCCGAGATCGAAATCACCATGGCCGAGGGACTCAAGAAGGCCGGGTACCGCACGGGCATGGTGGGCAAATGGCACCTTGGCGACTACAACAAACAACCTGAATTCAATCCCAGGAGGCACGGCTTCGACACCTACTTCGGCGTCCCCCACAGCAACGACATGATTCCCTGCCCGCTCTTCCGCAACGAAGAGATGCTCGAGGAAGACATCGGAACAAACCAGGCAAGGCTCACCGGATTGTACACAAAGGAGGCACTTGCCTTTATCGAAGAGAGTGCACCGGGACCTTTCTTCCTGTATTTTGCCCACACCTTTCCCCATCAGCCTCTGTACGCCTCGGAAGCCTTTGAGAAACAGTCGATGGCCGGCCTTTTCGGGGATACCGTGGAGGAGATCGACTGGAGTGTGGGAGAGATCGTGAAGCGGTTGAGGGAAAAAGGCCTGGAGTACAACACCCTCATCATCTTTTCCAGCGACAACGGTCCCTGGTACGAAGGAAGTCCCGGCTCCTTCAGGGGACGCAAGGGGCAGAGCTACGAAGGTGGCTTCCGGGTACCTTTCATCGCTGCATGGCCTGAAACAATTCCCGCAGGGAGGGTGAGCAACACCCCCTTCATGAACCTAGATCTCTATCCAACCCTGTTCCATTTAGCGGGAGTAGAACTCCCCGGAGATCGAATTATCGATGGGAGAAACATCTATCAGCTCCTCACAGGCGAAGATGATAAGGCCCCCCATGAGGCCATCTTCTTCTACCACTACGACATTCTGGAGGGAGTTCGGATGGGCCGCTGGAAGTATTTTGAACGGATCAACCGCTACGTGTGGCCCGTTCCCATGGATGCGGCACCTATCCCCGATGCTCTGGGGAAAAAACAGATGGGCAACCGATGGCCCCTGCTCTATGATTTAGAGAATGACCCGGGGGAAAACTACAACGTCATCAATACCTATCCCGATGTCGCGCGTCGGCTCAAGTCTACCATGGATGCATGGGAGAGAGCTGCAAGAAGAGACCCCAGGGGGTTCGCGAAAGGCTGAGCTGATTTCTCTCAATACCACGTCTCTCAACTTCACGACTCAATACGACACCCTCCATGCTCTCTGGAGAACGCTCGTCAGACCAGACCCCCCGCCCGAGAGAAGAAGAAACCATTCTCTCTGGTATGAACTGGATACGATGCTCTTTGCGCGTGTTCTCCCTGATCCCTTGGCTGGAAGATTCCCGAAAAAAGATTCCTCCCTGATGGCCTTCGCATTCAGGAGGGGATAAAATCCTCTCCCCGCACAGCACTGAGATACAACGCATCCACAGGGCAGACATGGGTACAGACCCCGCACCCGATACAGATATCACGGTTCACCTGTGCACAGGTTTCGCTGGAGATCACTATGGCCTCCACAGGACACTCGTCCACGCACATTCCACATCCTGTACAGACATCAACCTCCACCACGGCCAGGTACCGACTGGGAACGAGCATTCCCCTGGTTTCGGCGTTTTTCGCAAAAGGCAGACCAATACAGCAACAGCCACAGCAATTGCAGATGACTGTTCCGACCCCGGCCTTGTTCTCGGTCAGATGAACCAGTCCAGCTTCCTCTGCCATTCTCAGAATAGCCTTGGCCTCATCTGCATCGACCGGTCTCCCGGTTCCCCGTTTGAGGGCGTACTCAGCACCCTTGTTCAGTTGAAGACAGACGTCGATCGGCTTGTCGCATTTCTGCATGATCATACGGCACGGACACTTCGTCACAGCGATAGTTGCTGCCTTCTCAACAATTTCTGCAGCATCTTCATAGGCGAGAACCTGGTTTCGTGTTTCGATTTTTTCATTGATGGGAACAACACGGAAGAAGGGCGGAATCTTCAGAGCAGTGAGCAGCGCCGGAATCTGAGGATACTCTTCAATGGTATATTTCCTCCACAGATCCAGGAGGGCATGCGGTGCCTCATCCCAGAGCGTGGAAGCGTCGTGAAACTGGACGATATGTCTCGGCATTCTATACGTTGTCTTCTCCTCACGAGAAGCCTCGAAAACAACTCCTTTCTGGAAAAGCCTCTGGAGCATATCGCCTATCTCGTCGGGAGTCTTTCCGAAACGCTGAACCAGTTCTTCCGCTGTTGCCGGCAGGGCATTGAGCAGTTCGGCTTCATCTTCTGAGCACACGACTTTCCATATCTCCGGAACGATCTGAGACTCTTCTGTTCCGACCTTCCTCGATAATTCCCGGTAGATATCTTCAGATGACATGGTACCTCCTTCCGTACTGAATGGCAGGTCCAACAGAATCAATGTGTTCCAGCTTAATCATGTTTCTGTCATTCTTCAACATTTTTATCACAATATAAACGCATCGTGGGTCCTCTCTGAATCATGAGAAGCCAGCACAACCCCTTCGAGCATCTTATCAGGTGACGCGTGTGCAACAATGCTCTCATTCCCTGGACAAGAAACCTGCTGAGAGCGTGATGCCAAGCCCCAGATCCCTTTCCCATACGCACCCAAGGCCATACACGCCTTGCGAGGCCAGCGGAAAATTCTCTCTTGACCGGAATGAAGCAGCGGTGTACACCATAGCTTAAAGTATAACTTTAAACTTTAGGAGATCTCGCCATGCTGCTCTTGGAACCCATTGCTATCGGAGAACGCACGGTGCGTAACAGGATTGCCATGCCTGCGATGCATCTCAACTACACACCCGAATGCGAGGTAACCGACCAACTCATCAGCTTCTATGAGGAGCGGTCACGAGGAGGAGCAGGACTGATCATTGTTGGCGGCTGCAGGATCGACGAATACAGCGGAGCCCTCGGCATCATCAGCCTGGAGGATGACAGGTTTATCCCGGGCCTGAGCAGACTCTCAGATGCGATTCACAGACACGGAGCTTGCATCTTTGCCCAGCTCTATCACGCCGGCAGGTATGTGCACTCCTTCCTCATCGGGAGGCAGGCCATTGCACCCTCTGCAATACAATCGCGATTCACACGAGAAGAACCCCGTGAGATGTCCCGAGATGAAATTTCCAGAACCATCGAGCACTATGCACAGGCAGCGCGCAGGGCACAGAAGGCTGGCTTTGACGGCGTAGAGATCCTGAGCAACACCGGGTACCTGATCAACCAGTTCCTCTCAGAAATCACGAATACAAGAACCGATGCATACGGCGGGGATTTTTCGGGCAGGATGAGGTTCGGCCTCGAGGTTGCCGAGACAGTCAGGACAGAAGTCGGCCGCGAATTCGTGGTACAGATACGTCTCGGGGGCAATGATTTCATGCCGGGAGGCAACACGGCTCGGGAAACACTGATCTTTGCCCAGGAGCTTGAGAAGAGAGGTATTGACTCTTTCAGCATTACCGGTGGCTGGCACGAAACCAGGGTCCCGCAGCTGCCCATGGAGGTGCCCCGGGGATGCTATGTCTACCTCGCACGTGAGGTCAAACAGGTGGTGAGCAAACCTGTGATCGCCTGCAATAGGATCAATGACCCCATCCTGGCAGAACAGATCCTCCGGGAGGGCAGTGCGGACATGGTGGGCATGGCGCGAGGCCTGATCGCCGATCCCGATCTGCCCCTGAAGCTACGCCAGAAAAAGACTGACGAGATTCTGCCCTGCATCGGGTGCAACCAGGGGTGCTTCGATCATATCTTTCACTGGGAACCGGTGGCCTGTATGGTAAACCCCCGGGCCGGCCGTGAGATCCAGCTCCCTCCTCTGTCCAGGACCTCCACGCCAAGAAAGGTCCTCGTAATCGGAGGCGGGCCGGCCGGGCTC
>DSBG01000050.1 GCA_011046135.1 Deltaproteobacteria bacterium | reverse complement strand
GCACCCAGGGCATTGGCCACCATGGCGTGGGGCGGCACGATGCACGGCAGGCCGAAGGCCTCCTCGATGTACGGCTTCAGCAGAGTGGCCGGACCACCGATGAGCATGACCTGCCGCGGAGTGACCACCTCGGGGTGGAGCATCTCGTAGATGGTGTAGACCGGGTGGGCGTTGACATCATCGATGAAGGCGTCTGCAGCACGCCTGATGTTCTGCGCCATGGTGGTGATAATCTCGCGGGAAACCTCTTCGCTGCCCCTGGCCAGGGGTTCACAGAGACCCTGGACCGCCGTGCACGCCCTGGCGGCGTCTCCCCCGGGAAAGCCCCCGAGCATGCAGAAGGCATCCATGGGCGTGGGGACACGACCCCCAAGGCACACAGGTGGGCCGTCCCTGTGGGGGCCGACCCTGATGACACCGCCATCCAGGCTCACCGCTGAGTCTCCGCCTGCACCCACGGGAACGACCTTGAGTCCCCGAACCAGGGTCTTGAGGTCGTCGATGATCACTCCCTTTGGCTCCAGGAGCGGCAACCCTCCCACGAGCACCCCGATGTCCGTGGTGGTGCCCCCGACATCGAGGACAATGGTGGTGGCTCCCCGATCCCGGCACAGGGCAACCGAGCCCATCATGCTCGCGGCCGGCCCGGAGAGGATGGTCTCCACGGGCAGCCGGTCGGCGGCTTCCGACGAGAACGTACCCCCATCTGCCTTGAGGAAGAGCAGCGGGGTTGTAATGCCGAGGGCACCCAGGGCCTTCTTGACCGATCCCACGAATCGCTCCTGGACCGGCATGACCGCGGTGTTGAAATAGGTGGTGTTGATCCTCCGGGGAAAGGCGAGCTTTCCGCTGAGGCTGTGTCCCATGCTGAGGTAGGGGAACTCCCCCTCGATGAGCGCCCTGATCTGTGTTTCGTGCTGCGGGTTCCTCACCGAGAACTTCGACACCACCCCGACACCACGGACACCCCGTTCCTTCAGGGCTGCCGCCACCGAGAGAACCTGGGTGCGATCGACGGGGACGTATTCCCTGCCCCGATGGTCGATGGCCCCCCTGACCAGGTGAAAATCACCGTTGAGGAAGTAGGATCTCGGGTCGATGCCCGGGCCCGCGGAGACGATCATCCCGGTGGGGGCGTACTTCTTCTCGATGATGGTGTTGGTGGAGAGCGTGGTGGACAGGACCACGCGCCTGAGATCATGGTACTCGATCCCGAGCTCTTCGATCACCTCGAGGATGGACGCGACCAGGTCGTCACCGGTTATTGCCTTGGCAGAGGCCCTGATTCCCTCGCGATCGACACACACGGCATCGGTATGGGTGCCGCCGATATCAATTCCCAGTATCATCGATGCTCTCCTTCTTGCCCGGCACGCAAGCGTCCCGAGAGACTCCCCCGGGAACCACAGGCTGTATTCCCTGGAGCACCTCCCCTTCCCTGGCGGCACTCCACAGCAGCTCCTGTGGGAGGGTCCCCGGGGGAGGTCAGAGGGGCTCTCGAGATGGCGCGGGTCATGGACTCACCATAGCAAGATCCCGCCGGAAACGCAATCGACGAGGGTTGTGGAGTGCGTGCCGGGCTCCGGGACACACGCTGTGGGCCGGGAGAGGGCCCTTTCGGAATCCCCGGTTCTTGCCTGCTTGCGCCGCGCAGGAGGATCTGGTAGGAGGAGGGGTATCTTTCATGTGCGAGGTCTCTGTGAGAAAACTACTGTGCTCCTGCATCATGATGCTCACCCTGCTCGGGTGTTCATCATCGGGTCCCCACATCAACGAGGCCGTCATCTCGGATGAGAACCCCCTCACCACCCAGAGGGTTCTCTTCCAGGTCTACGGCCTGTCAGACAACTACCCCTTCCTGTATTCCTGGAGCGCCAGCGGCGGTGAACTGGAAGCCTGGAATGAAACCCAGCATTTCGTCTACTGGATCACGCCCGATGCAGCAGGCACCTACACCGTGACCTGCACGGTGAGGGATGCAGAGGACAATGAGAGCATCGCCACCTTTACGATCCCGGTGAGCGGCCGCACGATCGTCGATGACCTGCTGGAGCCCGACACAGAGGCGATCAGGCTCATAAAGCAGAAAGACTCCAGGATCGGCGGGATCTGGGCTTCTGTCAGGGGCAACGCCATCAGGTTTCTCTCTTCCCGGGTGAACGAGGACACCTCGTGGAGCGGTGATTTCTTCGTCATGATGGAGGCCTTCGACAACATCTACTACGACTACTCCCTCTACGGCGTCGAATCCCAGGGAAAAGAGATCATCGTGCAGAGAACCGGGGAACAGGGCACGCTCACCTGCAAGAGCTGCTTCCATTACGACACAATCTCCGCCCTTGCCATCGACGTGATCGACCCCGCGCTCCTGTGGGTCGGCTCCGATTCGGGGCTCCACTACTACGCATCACGGACCGATACCTGGGCGAGATACAAGTTCCTCGAGGTCAATGACCTCTTCGAAGGTCCCGACTACGTCTATGCCGCCACCGACAAGGGCATCTACCGCCTGGGTGCCCCCCAGGAGCTCATCTACCCGGAGGATACCTGCACCGTGTATGCCCGCCAGGACGGCGACAGTGTGACGGTATACTCGGTGAGTGCCTCGGTCGTGCTCAAAAACGGCGAAGCCCTCCCCGTGCAACCTGACGAGGTTGTCTGCAGCCTTGACATGGACCTCGCGGGAAATCTCTGGTGCGGGAAATACTTCTGGAACGGTTCGACCTGGCAGGTCCCCGAGGGTCTCGACGGAATCAGGATCACCCAGAGTGTGGTGAGCAACGAGGGGCTGGTCTACCTGCTCTCGGAGAACGGGTCACTCTTTCTCTGGTAACCTGGACCGCTGGGCGATATCGAGCGCGATCTTCCTGAGCACGCTGTTGAGGACTTCTTCCGGATAGGGTGCAGGCACCGGCACCCTCATGAACCAGGTCATGTGAACGGCGCTCTTGTGCGAAGACGCCCGGGCCTTCCTGAAGAACCGCGTCGTTCCATCGGCGGTGTCCTTGATGCTCACGCTCAGGGCCACCTCGGTGGGCAGATCCGAACCGCCGTAGAAGAGGAGTTCGAGGTGACCACGCAGCACGTACCGGGTTGCAGTCGTGTCTGTTTCGCCAAGGACAACCCGGGTGAAGGCCTGTTCCTCGAGGAGGAACTCGCTGAGCCTCCTGGCCGCATAGTCACCCCACTTCGCATCGTCGCAGCGGAAGGAGAGGATGCTCAGGTCCTCCCGAGAGGCTCCCCGGAGGCCGAGGTCTATGGGGGTGGTTTCATCGAACTGCCGGTGGGGTTTCACCAGGGCGCACCCGGTTACAAGAAACCCGGCGAGAAGGACAAGCAGGACAGGAACAACGGAACAACGGAACCCTACAGCGATCGTTTCACGATTCTCCATGAACCTCACTCCCCTGAGCCCGATGCCCGCGCTGAGTGCCATTCACGTCACCCCGATGCGGGACGGGACTGCATAACACCTTAATCTCTCAGCGTTCTCCAGAGTTCGGCGTTCGGTGTAACCCCGCCGCCGCCGGGAACCCCCCGGTTGCCGTTGGAATCCAGGGCAAAGGCGACATCTCCTAACTGCCGGTTCATTCCCGTGGCCGTGGCCACATAGGAGGTGCTGCCCGCACCGAGGACAACGGCGATGGCGTAGTTCCGGTCGGGGTCGGCATTCGGGTTGCTCAGCCCGACGTTTGCAACGAGCTGGGCAAGCGTGCCGTACACCCCGCGTTCGGCCAGGTGCTTTTCCTGGTACAGGGCCACGGTTTCAAGTGTCTGGACGGCTTCCGCCCTTCTCGTTCTGGTCATGTATCCGTTGTACGAGGGGATCGCGATCGCGGCAATAATCCCGACAATGACCACAACAACCATCACTTCCAGGAGGCTGAATCCCTTTGTGCTCATGCGTGACTCTCCTTTTTCCGGTGAGAGATTTCAGGTACCTTATCGGCAGTTTTTTTCGGGCGCAAGAGAAAAGTTCCCCTGGCCCGGCCGGGGAAATTCCCCTGCCGAGAGGGACTTGACTGTCGCACGCACAGGAGATAGGAAAGAAAACCATGGGCTCCCACGTGAAGATATTCACCTACGGCTGTCAGATGAACGACCTCGACACGCAGAAGATGTTCTCCGAACTCGCCAGGGGGGGAATGGTCCGCACCGAAGACACGAGAGAGGCCGATGTCATCATCATCAACACCTGCTCGGTTCGGCAGAAGGCCTATGAAAAGACCCTGAGCAATCTCGGCAGGCTCTCGTCCCTCAAGAAGCGCAACCCCGGCCTGATTATCGTGGTGGCGGGATGCGTGGCGCAGCAGGAGGGTGCCGCCCTCGTCGAACGGATGCCCCACGTGGACCTGGTCATCGGGACCCACCAGTTGCACCGGATCAGGGAACTCATCGAGAAGGCCTCGCGTGAGCCTGCGCCAATTGTCGTGACCGATTTTTCCGACGCCATCCCCTTTATGGACCTCATCCCCGATGGTGATTTCGTGACTCCTGGCCACCGGGCATCCATCAACATCATGCAGGGATGCAACAACTTCTGTTCCTACTGCATCGTGCCCTATGTCCGGGGCCGGGAACTCAGCAGGGATGCCTCCCGCATCATCGAAGAGGTTCAGATCCACGCCTCCCGTGGGGTGAAAGAGGTGTTTCTGCTGGGACAGAACGTGAACTCCTTTGATGGTGGGATGAGCTTTCCCGGGCTTCTCAGGGAAATCGATGCCATCGAGGGAATCGAGCGTATCCGGTTCACCACCTCCCACCCCAAGGATGTCAGCGAAGAGCTCATTGCCTGCTTCGGGAGCCTGAAGACCCTGTGCAGCCACCTCCACCTGCCCTTCCAGGCTGGTTCCAACCGCGTCCTGAAGGCCATGAACAGACACTACACAAAGGAGCGCTACCTCGATCTCATCGAGAGATTGCGGCAGGCCCGGCCCGACATCGCGTTCAGCGCGGATGTCATGGTGGGGTTCCCGGGAGAAACGCATGAAGACTTTCTCCAGACCCTGGACATCATGGAGCGGGTGAGGTTCGACGTGCTCTATTCCTTCAGGTACTCCACGAGGCCGGGCACCCGTGCGGCATCGCGTTTAGACGATGTCCCCTTCGAGGAAAAGAGCGAGCGCCTCTATGAGCTCCAGAGACGCCAGAAGGAGATCACCCTGGAGAACAACCGCATGCGGGTGGGAACGTGCCTGGACGTGCTCGTCGATTCCGTGGGCACACGGTGTCCGGGACAGGTTCGCGGCAGGTCGACCCACAACACGGTGGTCAATCTTCCCGGTGACGAGTCCCTCGTGGGAACGATTGTCCAGGTGCTGGTCACCCGGGCGAATGCCAACTCCCTGACAGGCGAACTCGCATCCTGACCAGCGAGGGCTCCTGCTTCAATGACCGGCGAACTCGCAGCCTGACCAGCGAGGGCCCGCTTCAATTACTCCTGGAAGAATGAGGCCGGCAGTGGTATTACATTTCCATGCAGAACCCCAGGAGGTGGCCCACCATCGTCATCCTCATCGCCATGCAGATCGCGTGGGTCTTCGTCGTGGCGAGCTGGGTCGTCTGGTACATCCAGTACCGCACCGTCAAGATGCAGCCCATCGGCGTGTGGGACATCGTCATCATCACCGAGGTCGCGGTACTCTTCATCCTCATCCTCCTGGGAATCTACATCCTCTTCATCCTCTACCAGAGACAGCTCACCCTCATGAGGACACAGCTCCACATCATCTCGTCCATCACCCATGCCTTCAAGACACCTTTGACCACCATGCAGCTCTACCTCGAAACCATCAGGAAACGGGACCTCCCCGGGGAGACTCGCGAAGAACTGTTAAACGGCATGCTGGGGGAGACCCAGAAACTCACGTCCCTGGTCTTCAACTTCCTGGAGAGTGCCCGACTGGGCACCACGAACAGGCCCTATACCTTCACCACCATCGATGCGTCCGAACTCGTCAGAACGTTTATAGCGGGCCATGAACCTCTGCTCAAGGACGTCGGGCTCGAACTGAACCTGGAGGAAGGTGTCCCGGTTCGTGTGGACATCGATGCCTTCTCCATGGCGCTGGCCAATCTCATGGAGAACGCGGTGCACTATTCACCGGAATCACCCCGTGTCGGAATCCGGGTCTGGAAGGAAGGAACCCATGCCTTCATCGAGTTTTCCGATTCCGGCATCGGGATTGCGAGGGACAACGTGAAGGACGTGTTCCGGATGTTCAAGCGCCTTCCAGAGGCCATCACCCTGTGGGGTTCCGGTACCGGGATGGGGTTGTATGTGGTAAAAGGGATCGTAAAGGCACACGGAGGAAAGATCTGGGTGGACCCGAATTCTGAGACGGCAGGCACCTCGTTTCTCATCCGCCTGCCCCTGGCGCGGACATGAGTATCACCTGGCGCATTCTCGTGATCGAAGATGACCATGCCCTGGCCCTGGGCTTACGGATAAACCTCGAGGCCGAGGGCTACGAGGTGATTCACACCACCACGGCCGAAGACGGCCTCTCCTTCATCGAGGGCTCCTGCGCGGACCTGGTGGTGCTCGACCTCATGCTCCCGGGCATGGACGGGATGGAGGCTCTTTCCAGAATACGGAGGCACAATCCAAAGCTGCCCGTGCTCATCCTGACGGCCAAATCATCCATGGAGGAAAAGGTCCGGGGACTCAGGGCCGGGGCTGACGATTACCTCACGAAACCCTTCAACCTCGAAGAGTTCCTCCTCAGGGTACGGCGCATGCTGGCCCGCTACGAGTGGTACCGCACCGAGGGCATCCTCAGGGTTGGGGACCTGAGGGTGGATTTCAACACTCTCGAGATCATCGACGACACCGGGGCAACGGTCCGCATCACCCCGCACGAAGCGCGCCTCATTCAGTACCTGAGCACCCACCAGGACAGGATCGTGACCCGCTCGGAGCTCCTCAAGCACGTGTGGGGGGTGGACCCCGACATCGAGACGCGCACCGTGGACACCTTTGTCTCCCGCATCCGAAGATACCTGGAAAAAGACCCTGCAAAACCCACACACATCATCAGCATCCGGGGCAAGGGATACCGGTTCATGCCGTAAAGGAGACTTTGGTTCATACCGTAAAGGACGCACTGGTTCCTGCCGTAAAGGAGGCTTTGTTTCCTGCCGTAAAGAAAGGAACAACGTAGGAGGAGGAAAAATCAAATGAAGAGAATGCTGTGCATCACCTCATGCCTGGTTTTCATCGCGCTTTGCGGGTGCGAGAGCAACACCACCGAGTTTCTCGCAGATGATTCCGGCAAGGCTGCCGCTATCGAGGAAGCGAAGATGGCACTGAACGACGGCAACTATCCAAAGGCCATCTCTACTCTGGAGGGGAGGTACACGCTCCCCTGCCCCGATCCCGAGATCGCGGAGATTCTCGCGTCTGCATACATGGGCAGTGCAGGGATCGATCTCACGTATCTCATCGAGAACATCGACACCGACGGGAAAACGTACGACATCATCGCATCGGCCCTGAACCTCGATCTCGTCTCTCAAGGTGACGCGGATTACATTACCACCGACTCGATCAAGCTCCTCATCGAAAAGCTGGAAGATGCCCAGGATATCCTCACGGAACTGATCGCATGCCCCCCCGGTGACTACAACAGTGTCATTC
>DSBG01000009.1 GCA_011046135.1 Deltaproteobacteria bacterium | reverse complement strand
CCTCATGCCTGCACTGAAGAAGAGTACAAAGCCCTGCTGCCTCAATACCTAAAACCGTCGGACCTCGTTATTGAACAGTAAAATCTCCTGAACTTGTCAAGGTGGGGTTTATTTGGCGCTTACATTACTCTGCTGCTACATACCGCACCAGGCCCTTAAAAAGGTCAAAAAAGAGTCTCCTGGAAGAACAATGCGAAGCGCATTAACCTCTTGCCGGACAGGATTCTCAGATCAGGGTCTCTCCATCACTCGTTTTGTGGTTTTCTGGATTTGCCCTTTTCTTTCTCTTTCGGCTCCTTCTCTTCCGCCCTCTTTTTTCCTCTATCCCTCTCCGGTTTTTCTTTCAGGTGCTTTATCTGATAAGCTTTGGGCGCTTCTTCCTTGTATTTGATTTCAACCAGGTCATCGATCGTGAGGTTCTTGAGCCTGGCGGAATAAACGCTGAAGGTCTTCTGAGTCTTTCCGTCCTCGCTGAGCACGATCAGCTCTTTGTTTTCCGTGTCAATTGAGACGATCCTGCCCGTGAAGGTCTGCATCTTGTCCTTGTCGCCTTCTGGCGTCCTGGACTCATCATCGCCATACAGGGCCGACACAAAACAACTCGCCATGATGAGGGCCATTATACCCACCAGCAGCTTCTTCATATCTTTCCCTCCTGTTCTGTGGAAACATTTTTTCAATGCCGCCTCAGTAATTTAACAAGATTAGATGAACCCTACTTTTCAAAGTAGGGGTAGCCCCTGAGCCCTTCTTCATACATGTTCATGATTTCCCGACGTTCCTGGGGCGTGATGAGGTTTTCCCGGATGGCCTGTTCCGCCGTGGCCCTGAACTGCTTGGTCATGCTTTTCGGTTCGTATTCCACGTATGACAGGACATCGGCCACCGAATCCCCTTCGATTTCCCTCACGATGCTGTAGGTCCCGTCTTCATGCACACGGATGCTCACCACATTGGTGTCTCCCATCAGATTGTGGAGGTCTCCGAGGGTCTCCTGGTAGGCCCCGACCAGAAAGACACCCAGGTGGTAGTCTTCCTCTTCCTTGACGCTATGGAGCTTCAGGGCATGGCGGACACCCTGCTTGTCGATAAACCGGTCGATCTTGCCGTCGCAATCGCAGGTGATGTCCGCGAGGATGGCGTTTCTCTCCGGCATTTCAGCCAAGCGGTGCACCGGCATCACGGGAAAGAGCTGTCCGATGGCCCAGGAATCGGGCAGGGATTGAAACACGCTGAAATTGGCGTAATACGTATCGCACAGCGCAATATCGATATCCATGAGGTCTTTCGGGACGAATTTCAGGTCCTTGATGTTTTCGCTCAGGGCGTGGATGATGTTCCAGAAGATCTTGTCACCCAGGGCACGCTGCCGTATGGTCAGGTCCCCGATTTTGAACATCTGGCGGATCTCGTCCCGGTAGTAGATGGCGTCGTTGTAGCACTCCTGGAGATTCCGGACATTCAATGATTTGAGCACCTCGAGCATGTTCAGGATGATGTCCGGGGTGTTCTCGGGCAATTCCCTGGGAACGGGATCCACATCGATGGAACTGGAGTCGAAGATATTGAACAGCAGCACGGAGTAGTACGCTACGGTGGCCCGTCCGGACTCGGTGATGATCGTGGGGTGGGGGATGCTGTGTTCGCTGAGATTTTCCATGATGGCTTCGATCACGTCGGCGCAGTACTCATCCAGGGTGTAGTTGCACGAGTTCATGTAGTTGGTGTGGGAGCCGTCATAATCCACGGCCAGGCCGCCGCCCAGATCGAAATAGCCCATGGCGGCACCTTCGAGTACAAGGCCGGCGTACACCCGGCAGGCTTCCTGGATGGAGGACCGGATCTCCCGGATGTTGGGAATCTGGGAACCCAGGTGGTAGTGGAGGAGCTTGAAGCTGTCCAGCATGCCCGCCCTTTTGAGCTTCTCGATTGCCTCGATAATCTGGAAGATGGTCAGGCCGAAGAGGCTCTTATCGCCGCCGGACTCGATCCAGTGCCCGCTGGCCTGGGTGGACAGTTTCAACCGCACGCCGAGGAGAGGCTTGATCCCCAGCGCCCTTGACCGTTCGAGTATCAGGTCCAGTTCTCCGGGCATCTCCAGCACGAAGAAGCACTTGAATCCCATTTTGCAGGCGTACAGACCAAGATCTATGAATTCCCGGTCCTTGTATCCGTTGCAGACCAGGCAGGCCTCCTTGTCATCCAGAAACGACAGAGCTGCGATCAGTTCGGCCTTGCTGCCGGCTTCGAGTCCGTGATGGTAGAGCTTCCCGATGCGGGTGATGGCCTCGATCACCTGTTTCTGCTGGTTCACCTTGATGGGATAGACCCCTTTGAACTCCCCCTTGTACCCGAACTTCTCGATGGCGGAGCGGAAACTCTCGTGAATATGAATGATCTGGGAGTCGAGGATGTCTTCGAACCGGAGGAGCACGGGCATGTCATACCCGCGCGCAGTGATTCCGGATATGATTTCGGGAAGATTGACACAGACATCCTTTCTGCCCCTCAGGGGGGTGACGATCACATCCCCTGTCTTGGAAATACCGAAGTATCCGGCTCCCCATTCCCGTACTTGGTACAGGTCAGCGGCGTCTTCGACCGTCCATCGTTTCATTCTCTGCTTCTGGTTCATGTCCACGCTCCCGTAGAAAATAGTCCACGATGTATATAGCGCCAAAAATCACCCCGTTCTACAGGAAAATTCCTGGCAGAATAGTCCCAGGCTCGGTAGCATAACACAATCCATACAGCCACGTCCTGACCTCCCCGAAGCCCTGCTCCGGGCTCCTTGACTGCTCAACAAATAACGATTGACAGGAGGGTGCTTTTGTCTTAAAGAGTCCCGTTATGTTGTTTATTATAGTAATCAGCGTATCACACTAAAATGTAACGGGTGCCAGGATGAAAATCAGCGATAGGCCGCTCTTCCCGATTTCATTTCAAGCGCTTTTGCAGAAAAAGCGTGCAGCAAGGGCGTACCTCACCACGGGAATAACGCTGTTCCTGGAGCGGAACCTTTCCCTGGGGATCCTGCCCCACGAAACGCTGGCGCCCTGGAACCAGGCCAACATCCGGCACTGATCAATCGGAGATTTTCAGGCGGAAAAACTATGAGCAGCTTCATGGCATCCAGGCCAGACGGGGCCATCTGCCTCTTCGGTGCACCCTTCGATTCCACGGTGAGTTTCCGTCCGGGCTCCCGGTTCGGGCCGGGCGCCATCCGGGACGCCTCGCACTCCCTGGAGACCTTCTCGCCTTATCAAATGGCCGACCTGGAAGACTGCTCCTTCATGGACAGGGGCGATCTCGAGCTGCCCTTCGGCGATCCGAATCCGGCCCTGGTTCTCATCGAGGAGGCCGCACAGGAAATCGTCTCCGCCGGGAAGATCCCGTTCCTCTTGGGCGGAGAGCACCTCGTGACCCTGGGCGCCATCCGGGCAGTCGCCAGGGTATGTCCCGACCTGCAGGTGATCCATGTGGACGCCCATGCAGACCTGCGGGACGATTACCTTGGCCAGAGGCTCTCCCACGCCACGGTCATGCGCCGCGTGGTGGATCTCCTGGGCCCGGGCAGCATACGGCATATCGGCATCAGGTCGTGCACCCGGCAGGAGCACGAGTTCGTGGTGGAGCATTGTTGCCTGCCCGAAGAGTTCTCCCTGGAGACGGGTAAGCGGCCCTGCTATCTCACCTGTGACCTCGACATCCTGGACCCTTCCGTACTGCCCGGCACAGGCACCCCCGAACCGGGCGGGTGGTCGTTTCAGGAACTGACTGACATGCTGGTCTCGATCATTCAGCGGGTCCACATCGTGGGCATCGACATGGTGGAGCTCGCCCCGCAGCTCGACCCAACGGGCGTATCGGCCGTGGTGGCGGCCAAGGTGGTACGCGAGTGCCTCATTGCGCTGGACAATGGGATGAAGCGTCATCTGTGAGCGTGAACACGAGAACCCTTCAGGATCAGGAATAACAGGAGAAGAGCCATGAACAGTGTCCTCATCATCGGTGCCGGTGCCGCCGGGTCGGTCGTGGCAAAGAAATGCGCCATGAACCGCGACGTGTTCGCGAAGATCCACCTCGCCTCGCGGACTCTGGAGAAGTGCCTTGTTGTCCAGCGGGAATGTGTGTCCCCCATCACGGTATCCCAGGTTGATGCGGACGATGCCGCCCAGGTCATCCGCCTCATCGAGGAGCAGCGCCCCGACGTGGTGGTGAACATGGCCCTGCCTTACCAGGATCTCCCCATCATGGACGCCTGCCTGACAACGGGCGTTCACTACCTGGACACGGCCAACTACGAGCCCAGGGACGAGGCGAAGTTCAGCTACACGTGGCAGTGGGCCTACCAGGACCGCTTCAAAGACAGGGGCCTCATGGCGGTGCTCGGCTGCGGCTTCGATCCCGGCGTGATCAGCATCTTCTGTGCCTATGCCCAGAACAACCTCTTCGACGAGATCCACACGATCGACATCATGGACTGCAACGATGGCAGCCACGGCAAGGCCTTTGCCACCAACTTCAACCCGGAGATCAACATCCGCGAGGTCACCCAGCGCGGGAAGTACTGGAAGGACGGGCAGTGGATCGAGATCGACCCCTTGAGCGTCTCGGCCATGATCGAATACCCCGAGGTGGGGCCGCGGAAATCCTACCTCATTTACCACGAGGAAGAGGAATCCCTCATCGAGAACATCCCGGGACTCAGGCAGATCCGCTTCTGGATGACCTTCTCGGAGAACTACATCAAGCACCTGGAGGTGCTCCAGAACGTGGGCATGACGAGGATCGACCCTGTTCTGTACAACGGGGTGGAGATCATTCCCCTGCAGTTCCTCAAGCACCTCCTGCCCGAGCCGTCGTCGCTGGCCGAGAACTACACCGGCAGGACCTCGATCGGGGTCGTCCTGCGGGGGATAAAGGAGGGCGCGCCGGTCTCTTTCCTCATCTACAACGTGTGCGACCACGCCGAGACTAACCGCGAACTGGGAGCCCAGGCCGTGTCCTACACCACTGGCGTTCCGGCCATGACCGGTGCCATGATGATGCTCAAGGGGATCTGGATGGGAACAGGCGTGTTCAACGTGGAGCAGCTCCCACCCGAGCCCTTCCTCGAGGAGGTCGCCCGCCAGGGTCTCCCCTGGCATGTCCGGCGCTTCGACGACCGGGAGTTCCAGGAGCTGAACGAGCTGTGAACACAGCCCTGCCGCCGCATCTCATCGCGGCACTATCCACCATACCCACCCCGGCCTATGTGGTGGACATGGCGGCCCTCAAGCGGAACATGGCCACAGCGGAACATATCCGCACCCATGCCGGGTGCCGCATCCTGCTGGCCACCAAGGCCTTTGCCCTGCCTGCCGTGTTTCCCCTCATGCGCACGTCGCTGGACGGCACCACGGCCAGCGGCATCCACGAGGCGCGCCTCGGCAGGGAGGATTTCGGAAAAGAGGTGCATGTCTTCTCACCAGCCTATACAGAAGACACCCTCGCAGAACTGCTCTTGATCTGCGATCACATCTATTTCAACTCCGTTGACCAGGTCAGGCGGTTTCTCCCTGCCGTCAGGGCAGCCGGACAGGACAGGAAGGTGGGCATACGCATTAACCCGGGGTATTCAAGGGCGACCTTGGGGGGGAATCTCTACGACCCCTGTTCACCCCGGTCACGCTTCGGCGTCCTTCGGGAAGATCTCGAGAAGCTCCCCTGGGACGACATCGACATCCTCCATGCCCACACCCTGTGCGAGTCTCTCCACGACGGGGCCATCGGCCTCATCGAGCACCTGTCCCGGGAATTCGGGCCCTTCATCAGGCGTGTCAAGGCCGTGAACTTCGGTGGTGGACACTTCATCAACAAGAGGGGCTATGACGTGGAAGCCCTTATCAGAGCCATCCGGGGTTTCCGGGACGCCTTCGGGGTGGAGATCATCCTGGAGCCGGGCAGCGGCCTGGTGGTGGACGCTGGCTATTTAGTGGCCACGGTGCTGGATGTCGTGCACAACGAGACCGACGTCGTCATTGTGGATGCATCGGCAGCCTGCCACATGCCCGACGTGCTGGAGGTTCCCTACACTCCGCCGCTCTTCGGTGCCGCAGAACCGGGCACGCTCCCCTGTTCCTGCATCCTTGCAGGCAACACGTGCATGACCGGCGACATCATCGGCGACTATTCCTTTGCGCAGCCACCCAAGCCCGGTGACAGGCTCGTGTTCGGCGACATGCTCCAGTACAGCTTCGTGAAGAACAACACCTTCAACGGCACGAAGCTCCCCGACATCGGCCTGCTCCATGAAGATGGCGGCTACGAGGTTGTAAAAAGGTTCGGCTATGAGGAGTTCAGGTCACGGCTGTAGAGACGGCCTCAGCTGCGACCCGAAAGAGTGTTACTCGGCATGGAATACTGTACCCTTGTGGGAAATGAAAAATGCCCCCGGGTCACCGTGGCTTGATGCCGACAAACACCTGCATGGGGTATTCTCCTTCCCCCAGAATAAACCTGTCGTAGACGCCCTCCAGCCTCATCTGCCTCACGTCCATGCCCGCATCTCGCATGAGAGAAATCCACTGGGTTTGCGAAAAAAGTCCCAGTGTGTGTCGATCGGTATGTATGCTCAGGCGTCCTTCCTGCCGTATCAGGTAGACAAGGGTTGCTTCATAAATCGAGCAGTCTGATGCGGGAATGTAGTTGTTCTCGAAGATGGTGATCTCCACGTCGTCTTTGGTGCCGGTGTAGCAGAAGTTGTTTTCGCTGAACTCTTCACGAGTTTTTGCAACGAGTACGAGAACGCCTCCTGGCTTGAGATGAATGAATGCTGTGTGAATCGCCATGTGAAGGTCCGGCAGTGTCACCATGTAATCGATGCAATCGGGAATAGCAACGGCGTCAAAGCATTCGTCCAGATCGATGCTCCGCATGTCGCCGTGCACGTAGGTGACTTCTGGATTGATTCTCTTTGCAATGCCGAGCATGCCTGCACTGATATCCACCCCGGTCACCGTGAAGTGTTTCTTGAACGTAAAGTCGTTGCCTCCTGCTCCACAGCCCAGATGAAGCAATGTCTTTGTTTCAATCGCAGAATGCTCTTTGATGAGGTTCACGTAAAATTCAGTTTCTTCTGCACAGTCACCGGGGGAGGAGATGATTGATTCAGTCCATGCGAGATCACCATAGCTGAGCCATGTATGTGTTTGCATTCCAGCCCTCGAAATCTCCTGGAGCCACCTGTGGTATACCCGCGCATTATACCACCACAGTCAGTCGAAGCACAATTGCGGTAAATCCGGGTATGCTGCGCATGTACTCTGCTGACACCATGATTGATTCAGGTCTTCCAGCCAGGGCGGCTCTGTCAGACCTTAAATATTCCACCCTCTGTTATGATCAGTGTTGATCACTGTGCGCACTCACTCAACACGCCTCTTCCTCTCACGAGAAGAGTGTTTTACATGTCAGATAAGATCCTGTATTGACCCTAGGAAAGGATAGAAGAAATTCACAGTGATAAACGCCGACATGAAGGTTCTTTCCTGCTTGTGAAACCGGTTTTCCTCGTGCCGGCTGTAGATGTGGAGGTGAAACCATGAATGAACCCATGATTATTCTCGCCCTGGTTCCCCTGTTTGTCACAGGCTCCTTCTTTGCCCACTGGATAACGCTTCTGAAGATACAGACCGCTGCTGAGCGGCTGCCCTACTGCAGAGGTGCATATCTGG
>DSBG01000174.1 GCA_011046135.1 Deltaproteobacteria bacterium | reverse complement strand
GCATTGCCGCCTCCAACGTAGAAGTAGCTGCCGGGAACCTGCTGCAGGTAGAATGACATGTCCTCGCTCGCCATGGTTGGTGGAACCTCGAACACAGAGTCGGCTCCTGCAACCTCTATGGCGAGAAGGCGAACCAGTTCCGTCATCCGTGCGTTGTTGATGGTCGGAGGGTAACCAGAGGAGTACTCGAGCTCGAAGTCTCCCCGCATGCTCGTGGTAATACCCCTGAGAATCCGCTCCATGCGACCGGGAATACTCTTTCTGACCTGCTCGTCGAGGCAGCGGACGGTTCCTGTAAGCTCAACCGTTTCAGCAATCACGTTTGCCGCAGTACCGCCATGGAAGGATCCCACGTTGACAATGAGGGGGGTAAGAGGTGAGAGCTCTTTCTGAATAAGGCCCTGGATCGTAAGCGCCACCTGGGCGGCAATCGCAATGGCGTCGATCCCCCCTTCGGGCATGGCGGAGTGACCGCCCTTTCCCTTGATTCTGATCATGAAGGAGTCCATGGCCGCCATGATGGCACCGCTGCGATACGCGATCATACCAACGGGGATCTGGTTGATGATGTGCAGTCCGAAGGCGCCATCCACACGGGGGTTTTCCAGGACACCGTCTCTGATCATCTCCCGGGCACCACCGAGGTTTTCCTCGGCCGGCTGAAACACGAACTTCACGGTGCCGGTGAATGCGTTTCTGAGTTCAGAGAGTGTTCGTGCAGTACCGAGCAGGATGGCCATGTGACCGTCATGACCGCAGGCATGCATGATGTTTTCATGGACAGAGGCATAGGCCGCGCCGGTCTGTTCCTGGATGGGAAGAGCATCCATGTCTGCCCTCAAGAGCAGGGTTTTACCCGGCAGCTTTCCCGACAGGAGTCCGATCACCCCGGTCTTCCCGATTCCTTCCTGAATGGAGACCCCCACGGTCCTGAGGTATTCGGCGATGACACCGGCGGTTCTTTTCTCCTGGAATCCCAATTCGGGGTGCTGGTGAAAATCCCTCCTGAGGCGGATCATTTCCTCCTGGTACCGGGAAACCATATTCCTGATATCGGTCGTGGTCATGGGGAACCCCTCATCGTCTCACCATACCTTCTTGTGCATGAGGAGGAAAGAGCAAAGAGTGATCAAGGAGCATTTTATCCGGAAATCCGACCTCTTCAAGATCAAAGGATAGGGGCTCCCTTGGCATGTGCACGGGTCTGCATTATTATGGACAGGAGAGTAAAGGGGGTACGTATGGCACCGACAGTTCTCAGCCTTGCTCCGCTTCCTGCAGAGCTTGTCAAACTCCTGATTCAGCAGACCGAAGGTGTTCCCGAATTCGAGGTCGTCAGCGGCCACGGTGTGGATGATGGGGAGCTTTTGAGGATCGTGTCACAGGCAGATATCGTGCTTGGGGACTACACGTTCACAAAGAAGATCGGTTCAGATTTTGTAAATGCGGCGGATAAACTCACGTTGATCCAGCAGCCGAGCGTTGGATATCAGCACATTGACATTCAGTCCTGTACGAACAAGGGGATCACCGTGGCAAATACCGCCGGAGCGAACACGGTGAGCGTGGCTGAACACACCCTTGCCATGGCCCTGTGTCTTCTGAAGAACCTTATCTTCGCGCATACGAGCACCAAGCTCGGCGGGTGGGAACAGATGAGTGTGAAAGCCGCCGAGCTCAAGGGAAAGTGGTGGGGGATAGTGGGGTTCGGTCAGATCGGGCAGGCCCTTGCGCTCAGGCTCAAGGCCTTTGAGCCCGGGAACATTCTGTACTACGACATTATCAGGCAACCCCTCGACAAGGAAGATGCATTGGGTGTCCAGTACGCTGACCTCCCTGAGCTGTTGAGGTTCTCGGATGTCGTGAGTCTCCATGCACCGTTGAACGGGCAGACCCGGGGTATGATCGATGAGAAGGCACTGCAGATCATGAAACCCACCGCATACCTGATCAATGTGGCCAGGGCCGAACTCGTCGATGAGGGGGCGCTTGCCGCGGCACTCAGGGACAAGAAGATCGCCGGAGCGGGCATCGACGTCTTTTCCAGGGAGCCGGTAGAGCTCTATAACCCGATACTCGAAGTGGAAAGCGACAAGGTACTGTTGTCACCGCACACCGCGGGGGTTTCGGATGAGGCTGCCGGGAGAATCATTTCCATGGCAACGGCAAACATTGCCAGGGTGCTCAAGGGAGAGGAACCCGAGTCAGTAGTGAACAGGCGATGACGGGAAGATGAACAGGGGAGCCTGAGATACGGATATTTGCAAAGGAGGAGGTATGAACGGGGCTGAACGTGTGGTATCAACAGCTTTTCAGTCAGGGGTGGATCTCTGTTTCGCCAACCCGGGGACGACGGAACTGCCCCTGGTGGTTGCCCTCGATACGGTGCCGGGAATGAAAGCGGTTCTGGGCCTCTTCGAAGGGGTCTGTACCGGAGCTGCGGACGGATATGCCCGAATGCTCGACAGGCCGGCGCTGGTTCTGCTTCACCTGGGGCCGGGACTTGCAAACGGACTTTCCAACCTGCACAATGCACGGCGTGCAGGTAGTCCGGTCCTGACGGTTGTGGGTGAGCACGCTACCTGGCACCGGGTCTTTGATCCTCCCCTTGCCATGGATATCGAATCGTTGGCAAAGACGGGTTCCTCCTGGCAGAAGACCTCTTCCAAAGCTGACGAACTCGGCCTTGATACGGCGGATGCAATTACCGCAGCCCTGCAGGGTGGGGTAGCGACCCTCATCATTCCCTATGACCTCCAGATGAAACCCGTTGGCTCCACCGAGGCATCGCACCGCAACCCGCAACTCGACCCCGTGGAGACAGGTCCTGTTGAAACGGCAGCGAGTCTTTTGATGAGCGGCAGGAAGTGCGCCCTGGTACTTGGGGGGAAAGCACTGAGAAAAACTGCCCTGATCCAGGCGGCGCGAATCAGGACCAAATGCAGATGTGATCTCCTGGCAGAGAATTTCCCGGCACACATGGAACGTGGGGCGGGATTTCCCGAAGTGAAGCGCATCCCCTATCTTCCCGAAATGGCAATGGATCTCCTCTCAGGCTACGAGGTGTTCATCTTCGCAGGGGCACAGGAGCCGATATCCTTCTTCGGGTATGAAGGGGTTCCCGGTTCTCTGCTGAAAGACCAACAGAAGAGACTCCACATCGATACAGGCCGCCAGCATTTCGAGGAGGTACTCCTCGCCCTTGCCGAGGCCGTTTCCGCGCCGAAAAACCCGGCAACAGAGGATCTCCTGCCTGCAGGCAGGCAGGGCATCCCCTCAGGAGAGCTCACGGGCGACAGAATCTGTTCGGTGATCGCGGCCCTGCAGCCTGAACATGCAATTGTGGTGGAAGAGGCAATCACCTCCAGTCTCATGTACTACCCCTTGAGTGCATCAGCACCTCCCCACAGCCTGCTCACGCTCACGGGCGGATCTCTCGGCCAGGGTCCGCCGTGCGCTGTGGGTGCCGCACTCGCATGCCCCGACAGGAGAGTGATCAACTTTCAGGCTGACGGAGCAGCGCTCTTCACTCTCCAGTCCCTGGGAACCCAGGCTCGGGAGTCCCTGAATGTGACTACCCTGGTCTGCTCAAACCGAAGTTACGACATCCTGAAACTCGAGATGAGCAGACTCGGGGTGTTTGAACTGCCTGAAAATGCTGCTCGTCTCACCGATCTCGGAAGGATTGACTGGGTGAAGATCGGTGAGGGCTTCAGCATACCCTCGGTATCGGTCACGACAAGCGAAGAACTCGCGCGTGAACTCAAGCGATCGCTCGAGGCCGAGGGGCCGAATCTCATCGAGATGGTTCTGTAGGAATCCTCCCGATCTGTTCTTGAGAACGTACACCGATGCCTCCACAACCGTGTACGGTTGACAATGCCCGGGCCAGAGGGTACCATTCCTTCTTTACGCACACGTGGTCCAAACCGATGGGAAAGGAGTCGAAACTATGTCGTGGGATAATCGCAACCAGGGAGGATTTCAGGGGGAAGAGAAAGACATCGGCGATATCATCCGCCAGGCAACTTCCGGATTCAAGGGCATGCAATCCAAGGGCATGAGCTACTGGCCCTGGGTGATCATTGCTCTCCTCGTGATCGGAGCAGTTCTGACCTCTGTATACACAATCCCTGCCGGACACAGGGGGGTTGTACTCAGATTCGGGCAATTTTCAACCGTCGTGATGCCGGGATTGCAGTTCAAGATTCCCTTCGGGGTCGACCAGGTCTTCAAGGTTCATGTGGACAAGGTTGATACCGAATCTTTTGGATTCAGGACTGTGAGGCCTGGAATACGAAGCGTCTTCGAGAAGGATCCCGAAAGCCTGCGGGAGGCCCTCATGCTCACGGGCGACCTGAACGTGATCGACATGGAGTGGATTGTCCAGTATCGCAGGGAAGACCCGAGGAGGTTCCTCTTCGCCATCAATGACCCTATCCAGACGATCCGTGATATCAGCGAGTCAGTCATACGCCGCATCGTGGGGGACGGCAGCTTCGACTACGTCCTCCAGAACCGCGAAGAGGTGAACAGGGAATTCAGGGATGAACTCCAGGCAATACTGGATGGCTACCAGAGTGGCATCAGGATTGTGAACGTACGGCTGCAGAACGTGGTTCCGCCTGACGCGGTCAGGGGGGCGTTCAACGAGGTGAACGAGGCCCAGCAGATGAGGGAGCGACTCATCAACGAGGCCCAGGAGATCTACAACCGGGAGATACCCAAGGCCCGGGGAGAGGCCGATCGCGTCATCAACAATGCCCAGGGGTACGCCCTCGAGCGTGTGAACAGGGCAAAAGGAGACTCCTCGAGATTTGCCGATGTCCTGAAAGAGTACCGGTCCGCCAGGGAGGTGACACGGCAGAGACTCTATCTCGAGACATTCCAGGAGATTATCCCCAATGCAAAAGAGATCTTCGTGATCGACAGTGACCAGAAAACCATTCTCCCGCTTCTCAACCTTGACAAACAGAACCTGATGGAAGGGGGTGCCAAGTGAAAAAGTTCAGTTCAGCGATTATCATTGTCGTCATCGGCGCACTGTTCGTCCTGACCAGCGTATTTTACGCCGTGGCAGAATACGAGCAGGTCGTCGTCACGCAGTTCGGAAAACCGGTGCGGGCCGTCACCGATACTGGGCTGAAGATCAAGCTCCCGTTCATCCAGACGATCACCCGCTACGACAAGCGGATCATGAGATGGGATGGCGCCCCGGTGGAAGTCCCGACACGGGACAAGCGCTTCATCTGGGTGGATACCACCGCGAGGTGGAGAATCGTGGACCCCATGCGGTTTCTGCAGGTCATCGGCACCTATGAACAGGCCTATGCCCGGCTCGACGACACCATCGACTCGGTGGTGAAAGATTACGTGTCCTCCAACCGACTTGTCGAGCTTGTCAGAACGGGTGAACTCAAGATTGCCGTCATTGATGAGAGCACCGATTCAGATGTCGTGTTCCCTGACCAGGATGCTGAAACCAAGATCGATTTGGGAAGGGAGCAGATTACCAGGTTGATTCTTGCCGAGGCAGCCAAAGCCATGCCCGATTTCGGGATGGAACTCGTGGATGTGCGCTTCAAGCGCATCAACTACGTGGATCGTGTTCAGCAGAAGGTTTTTGAGCGAATGATCTCCGAGCGCAAACGCATCGCCTCCCAGTACCGATCCGAAGGTGAAGGGAAAAAGTCTGAAATTTTAGGACAAATGGAAAAAGATCTTCTTGGAATAAGCTCAACGGCCTTCAGAACATCCGAGGAGATCAAGGGAAGGGCAGATGCGGAAGCCACACAGATCTATGGCCAAGCCTATGGCCAGGATCCTGAATTCTACGCCTTCTACAAGACCCTGGAGACCTACCGGCAGACCGGGTTAAAAAACGCCACCGTGATACTTGGCACTGATTCGGATTACTATTCCCGCCTCATGAGTCCAAAAAAGTAGACCTAACAAGTTTGCGGCCTCACTGAGCCCAGGTGCAGGATTCCTGCTCACGTGAGGCCGCATTTTCATGGTGATCCCTCTGTGGACAAAGACTCAGGGTGATGGCTGAGGCCACGAACGCTCCATGAGTGAGGAACACCGCCACTGATACACGACAGCGGATGTTCGGTAGAGCCATGATTCCGATCAAGGCTTGTCTTTCGGCATGTCAGAAAAAACTCTGTAAGTGAAAACCTCCTTGTAAACGAAAACCTCCTTGACAAATGAAAGCGAGACACTATTAATAGCTAAGTAATACTTTGTAGTACCAGCGAGGAGACTGTCATGAAAAAGCATGAAATCATCAGTTTCAAGGTGGATGAAACCCTCTTCGACGCGATCAAGGACCTTCCCAATCGTTCGGAATTTATCCGGGCAGCAATCATCTCTGCCATGGGAAGCACCTGTCCACTGTGCAATGGAACAGGCATGCTCTCACCCAAACAGAAGATTCACTGGGACGAATTCAACACAGGACACCAGATTATAACCTGCGGTGATTGCAACGAGCGCTACCTCGTGTGTTCACGGGCACAGGTCTGATCAAGCAGGAGGGAAGGAACCATGAAAGCGTTTGGGAAAGTGAAGACAGCGTGCATGAAGAGTCGCGCGGTGGTGGTGTTCGCCATCATGCTTTCCTTCGGTGTTCTTTTTCCAAATGCTGCTTTGAGGGCAGTGGAACCCGAAGAAAAGATCAGCGTGCTCGTGAGCATACTGCCGCAGGAGTATTTTGTAAAACGAGTGGGCGGTGACCGGGTCGATGTCACCGTGCTCGTCGGCCCGGGCCAGTCACCGCACACCTTTGAGCCCAGCCCGCGACAGATGGCCGAGATCTCAAACGCAAAGGTGTTCTTCAGGATCGGTCCGGAATTCGAAGAAGGGATCATTCCCAAGATCAGGGGACTCTACCCGGACCTCGAGATCGTCGACACCCGTGCGAACATCTCGATGATCCCTCTTGTTCGTCACGACCATGCCGATGATCACGGCCTTGAGCACTCCCCGAAACACGATACAGGCAACGATCCCCACATCTGGCTGGACCCGAAGCGGGTCATGATCCAGGCTGAAACCATCGCACGGACCCTTGCCAGGCTCGACCCCGAACATGCAGGAGCCTACGAAGAAAACCTCAGAGAGTTTCTCCATGATCTCGAACAGCTCGACGGGGAGATTTCTTCGGTGCTGGAGCCTTTCAGGGGACAGTCGTTCTACGTGTTCCACCCGGCTTTCGGTTATTTCGCCGACTCCTACGGTCTCAAACAGGTCGCTATCGAAATCGAGGGAAAAGAACCGACAGCACGGCAGCTCGCATCCCTGGTGAACAGAGCCAGGGCGGATGGCGTCAAGGTAATCTTCGTCCAGCCGCAATTTTCGCGCAAGAACGCCCAGGCTGTGGCCCGCGAGATCGGTGGGGCGGTAGTTCCCATCAATCCGCTTCCCAAGGAGTATCTCCTCGAGCTTGGCACTATTGCACAGACCATCCGTGAGGCACTCTCGAGGCAGTGATGATCATTAATGACCTCAGACTCAGGAGATGAGATGAACCCGGTCATCGAATTTTGCGATGTGAGTTTTTCATACAACGGAACCCTTGTCCTCGAGGAGGTGAACCTTCTCGTGAACGGGGGAGACTTCCTCTCCCTGGTAGGCCCCAATGGGGGAGGCAAGACCACGATGCTGAAGCTCGTTCTTGGGCTTCTTCGTCCTGAGCAGGGTGTGGTCCGGGTATTCGGCAATTCGCCGGTCAAGGCACGAGGGCGCATCGGATACATGCCGCAGCGTGCGTCTCTGGAT
>DSBG01000074.1 GCA_011046135.1 Deltaproteobacteria bacterium | reverse complement strand
CGGGGGAAATCGTGGGGCTTGCCGGCGGCAGCGGGATTACGCCCTTCCGTTCCATGATCAGAGACATCGTCGAGGGCAACCTGGATGTGAAGCTGACCCTGCTCTACGGGATCAGGTGCCCCGATGACATCATATTTGGGGATGAACTTCAGGCCCTCGCCGAGCAGGCTCCCGGGAAGATAACCATCCACTTCGTGTGCAGCGAGCCCGACTCCTGCTGGGAAGGCCCCTCGGGGTTCCTCTCCGCGGCATGCATCGCAGAGCTGGCTGGCGATCTGTCGGACAAGACGCTGTTCGTGTGCGGTCCGCCCCAGATGTATCGTTACCTGGATGAGGAGCTGAAGACGTTTTCGCTGCCGCCCAAACGGATCAGGAAGGAGGCCTCGGGAGAGGTCAAGGAGATCGATACCTACCCGGCATTTCCTCAGGAGGTCGTAGGAAAGAGCTTCAGGGTCAGCGTGACCATGGGCAATAAGGCTCTTGAGATTCCGGCTCTGGCAACGGAGACGGTTCTCGTTGCCCTGGAACGGGCGAACCTCGCCCCGCCGTCGAAGTGCCGGTCAGGAGAATGCGGGTTCTGCCGTTCGCGCCTCGTCTCCGGCGAGGTCTACGTGAGACCCGAAGACGACGGGAGACGCTCAGCCGACAAGGTATTCGGCTTCATCCACCCCTGTGCCTCCTATCCGGTTTCCGATCTCGTGCTTGAAGTGCCCCGGGATGTTGTGTAGACCCGGGACTCCGATTCTTTGAAGACACCCCGGCAGGAACGCGCTAGCTGCGTCGGAGCCGGGGTGGGTTCCTGTACCAGGACTGTACAAGGCGGGCGTGGCTTTGTCTGCCAGAGGGCAGAGGCTGTGAGCCACAGGCAGCGGTTTCGAACCCTTGCGGGTGAACAGTCTGCGATGTCCTGCAGATACCCAGATACACGAATGAT
This sequence comes from Deltaproteobacteria bacterium, assembly GCA_011046135.1. Classification (GTDB taxonomy): domain Bacteria; phylum Desulfobacterota; class Desulfomonilia; order UBA1062; family UBA1062; genus DSBG01. The sequence continues at coordinate 6,870 of DSBG01000074.1, read as the reverse complement.
ATTTGACAAACCGTTACCCCTCTGCTACCGTTTTTGTGTGCTCCGGTGAAGACGGGAGAGCACGGTTTTCAATGATATGCTATCAGGCCTGCATGTGAGCTGCACCACGAGAATAGCCGCTGAAGATGTCAGGGATCCTGTATTGACGAGTGCTCGTTACAGGCAGCCAGGGGGCAGGGATGAAGTCGATCTCCTTCGAGGTCAATGTCGCAAAGATAGTGCTCACGAAGCTTGCGGCCTCCGTGTTCCCTGCCGTGTACTACTCGCGGCTTTCCCCCATCAGGTATGCCGATATTCCCCCCAGGCCCCTGCCCGGTGAGAACTGGATCCGGGTGAAAAACCGGCTCGCCGGCATATGCGGGGCAGACATGGCCCTGTTTTTCGTGCAGGCCCACCCCAAGATATCCATTGCCGCCCTACCGGGAGTCCCCCGGGTGTTCATGGGTCACGAGCTCTCCGGAGAGGTCATCGAAACCGGCAAAGGGGTGAGGGATCTCTCCGTGGGCGACCGGGTGGTCCTGCAGAAGTACCTTCCCTGCTGTTCCATGAAGGAGATCGACCCGCCCTGTGCTCAGTGTCAGGCCGGCAACTACACGCTGTGCGAGAATTTCTCAGAAGGGCCCAGGCTGCCCGACAACCTCGGGGCCGGGTTCGGCGAGCAGTGCATCCTGCACCGGTCCCAGGTGATCCGTGTTCCGGAGAGCATGCCTGATTCGTGCGCGGTGATGGTCGAGCCCGCCTCGGTGTCACTGCATGCAGTTCTGAAGCGCCCTCCTGCAAGCGGAGAAAAGGTCCTGGTGATCGGGGCCGGGGTCATCGGCCTCAATGTGATCCAGTTTGCCAAGGTGATTCAGCCCGGGTGCACCATCCACGTGCTGGACAAGCTCCCGTTCAAGAGGGAACAGGCCCGGGCCATGGGTGCCGATGTCGTGTTCGAGGGCGATCCCTACGACGAGGTGAGGCGGTACACCGGGGCGCATCTCTATACAGGAGCCCTGGCGAACAGGACCCTTGTCGGGGGGTTTGACTGCATCTATGACTGTGTCGGTTATTCATCGACTGTCCACGATTCGCTCCGCTGGCTCAAGGCTCGTGGCGATTACGTGCTGATCGGCAACCAGCTTTCTCCGGTCACCTTCGACATGACCCCGTTGTGGCAGCAGGAAGTGCGCATGGTCGGGGTGAACGCCCACGGAACTGAGCGGTTCAACGGAGAATCCATCAGCTCCTTCGATCTGGTGTTGAGGATGTACACGGAAAACAAGATCAGGCTGAACGAATTCGTCACCCACCGCTTCCCGCTCTCGGAATATGCCTCGGCCTTCAGGACCATCAGGGACGGCAGGGAAAAGATCATCAAGGCAGTTCTGGAGATGGAGTAGATCCCTTGGATTGAATTTGGATATCCAGATAAGAAAGGAGAGTGCGCATGCCCCTTACCGAGCAGGAGTTGAACCAGCTTCAGCGACACGCAAACCAGCTTCGCAGGGACATTCTCGATGTGACCTACTGGGCAGGAGGCGCCCATGTCGGCGGGTCGCTCAGCATCGTCGAGATCCTGGTGATCCTCTACTACACGTTCATGAACATCGATCCCAGGAAGCCAGAGATGGAAGACCGTGACCGGCTGGTTCTCAGCAAGGGTCACGCCGGGGCGGCGCTCGCACCGCTGCTGTCGCGCAGGGGGTTCTTCGATTTCGAGTCCCTGAAGAGCTTCAATAAGTTCAAGTCAGCCTTCGGCATGCACCTGGACAAACACAAGGTGATCGGACTGGACGCATCCACGGGGTCGCTGGGACACGGACTCCCCATGGCTGTAGGACTCGCGCTGGGTGCCCGGCTGCAGGGGAAATCGTGGAGGACCTACTGCCTGCTGGGAGACGGCGAGTGCAACGAGGGGACCGTGTGGGAGGCAGCCATGGCCGCTGCCCACTACAAGGTGACGAACCTCACCACGATCATAGACCGGAACAAATTCATGCTCGATGGGAGCACCGAGGAGGTCATGGCCCTGGAGCCGCTGGCCGACAAGTGGAGGGCCTTTGGCTTTCTCGTCAAGGAGGTGAACGGCCACAGCTATCCCGAGCTGTACGAGACGATTCAAGCGGCCAACACCGAGAAGGGAGCGCCCGTGGTCATTATTGCCCACACCGTCAAGGGAAAGGGCGTGGATTTCATGGAGAACGATGTGCGCTGGCACTACGGCGGGCTCGATTCGGACATGCTGGAGAAGGCGAAACAAAAGCTTGCAGGCGAGGCCTGAGTGCGTGCGCAGGATGCGCACTGGTTGCCTGTTCCATAAGAGATCTCTGAGGGAGGATTGAGATGGCAGAAGGGCTCACCTGGAATGTGTATGACGCCAACACCATGACACAGGCCGATATCTACGGCGATGTGCTGTGCATGCTCGGAGAGAAGAACGAACGGATCGTGGGTCTCTCGGCAGACCTGGCCAAATCCACGAAGATCGGCAAATTCGCCCAGAAGTATCCAGATCGATTCTTCAACGTGGGCATTGCGGAGCAGAACCTGTTCGGCATGGCGGCAGGCCTTGCCCTTTCCGGACTGGTCCCTTTCGTGTCCACCATGGCGGTGTTCACCACCATGCGTGCTGCAGAGCAGGTCAGGACCGACATCTGCTACCAGAACCTCGATGTGAAGATCATCGCCACCCACGGCGGGATCTCCTTCGGCCAGGCAGGGACGACCCACCACTGCACCGAGGACATTGCCATCATGCGCTCGCTGGCCAACATGACGGTCGTTGTGCCTGCAGACGGAATCGAATGTGCCAATGCGGTCATGTCCTGCGTCGAACACCCGGGACCTGTCTACATACGCATTGGCAGGGGGTTCGAGCCGGCCTGCTATGACGACGACCAGTACGGGTTCACCATCGGCCGTTCCGTGGAGATAACCCCGGGAACCGACATCACGCTCATCTGCTGCGGCATCACGGTCCTGCAGGCCAGGGAGGCTGCGCAGATCCTCGAGAGAAACGACGGCATCAGTGTCAGGGTCATCAACATGCACACCATCAAGCCGCTGGACACCGAGGCGGTGCTCAGGGCGGTGAACGAAACCCGCAGGATCATCACCTTCGAGGATCACACAATCTACGGGGGGCTGGGAAGCGCTGTGGCCGAGGTGATTGCCGAGAGCGGCAAAGCCTGTGCCTTTACCCGGGTCGGCATACCAGACTGCTATTCCGTGGTGGGCTACCCCGAAGACCTGTATAACTTCTACAAACTGGATGCCGACGGCATCGTTGAGAAGGTGAGGGAAGTGATGGGCAGGGACTTCGAAGAGGCAGAAAGCTGGGAGGACGGGTTCTAGTATGGCATACGACAAGGACACGATGGCGGCCAAGCTGTTCCTGGAAGGGATTTTCCCCCTGCTCAAGGTGGTCATGGAAGAGAACAGCAAGGTTCAAAAGATGTTTGCCGGGGTTCGGGCCACGGTGCAGTTTGTGGCCCGCGACAGCAGGGGAGACCTCGGAGCCCACCTCGTCTTCGATGACGGGAACCTGGAGGTGGTGCAGGGCGTGTGCCCTGACCCCGATCTTGCCTTCCAGTTTGCCAGCATCAAGAGGATGGTGACGATGCTGGCAGGAAAACCCGCGCTGTTCCGGTTGAAGGGATTTTACCGGGTGGGACTCCTCGTGCGGTTTCTCCTCCTCCTGACGAACCTGACCCTCCTCATGCCGAACGCCAGACCGAAAGACCCGGCGAAGAAGCGGCTCAAGGTGAAGCTCACCCTCTCCATGATGGCCGCCGGCCTGAGCAGGTACAACAAGCTGGGAGACCCGGAGATGAACAAGTGGACTGCGAGTCAGCCTGAACGCATCTACCAGTTTTCCGTCAGCGGAGAGGAAGACCTCGCTGCCTACCTGCGGGTCAAGGCCGGGAAGACCCAGGCAGGGCCCGGGATATACACGAAGAGAAAACCGTTCGTTCACATGAAATTCAGGAGCGTCGACGAGGCGATCCCCATCCTGAACAACGAGATCAACATGGTCAAGGCCGTGGAGCAGGGGTCGCTCTTGCTGGAGGGATCTCCCGAGTACTCGCGGGATATCGGCAACTTTCTCATGAGAATCCAGGATCTCGTCACATGATCAGTGCACGTCTGCGCAGGAGAATGATATGAATAGAGATGGAAAGACGCTCGGCATCACCGGTGCTTTCGGATACATCGGGAAGCGCCTGCTCAAACGCCTGGAGGGTGACCGGGAATTCTCCCGGATCGTCTGCATGGACATTGCCGAGCCTCCCGGCGCCCTCCCGGAGCGCTTCGAATACCATCGGTGTGACATCAGGGACGGTGAAAAACTTCTGGATATATTCAGGGAGACCGGGATAACCGCGGTGGTTCACCTGGCCTTCATCGCGTACCCGACACGGGATCCCGGGTTCGAGTACGAGGTCGATGTAACCGGCACCGCGAACGTGCTGCGTGCCTGCACCCAGACCGGGGTGAGCAGGCTCGTGGTGGCCAGTTCCGACTGTGCCTACGGGTTCTTCGAGGACACACCCGATTACCTGAAGGAAGACGCTCCCATACGTCCCACCCCGGGCTTTCCCTACTCCGAGAACAAGGCCGAGATCGAAGAAAAGGTCTCCGCATTTGCCCGGGCGAACCCCTCATGTGCGGTAGTGGTGTTCAGGCCGTGCATCGTCATGGGACCAACCTGCAGGAGCACGACGGCACAGTCCATGCTGCAGCCCGTCATCATCGGCATTCGCGGGTACGATCCCATCATGCAGTTCGTCCACGAAGACGACACTGCAGAGGCGTTCTACCTGGCCCTTGTCAGCGACGCGGAAGGGGCTTTCAATCTTGCCGCAGACAGGGGCATCAGGTATTCGGAGCTTGCGGCATTCCTTGGAAAACCGTTCATTCGCCTGCCGGCGTGGTTCATGTACACGCTGGTGGAACTCTTCTACCGCCTCAGGCTCCTGCCCTTTGGAAAGGCCCAGCTCGATTACATACGCTACCCCCTGTCCATGGACACCGCAAGAATCATGCAGGAACTGGTCTTCAAACCCCGCTTTACCACGACAGAAACCCTCCGCTCTTTTCTCGACGCTCAACACTGAAAAGATGACCATGCGTGATCCTGCACGCGTGTCGCAAAAACAGCAGCGTAGGCCACCTGTAAGATGGGAAGCACATTCCCCTGGACCCGGAAGCGAGGTCGAGGTACCCTTGGTCAGATAAGAAAACACACAGTCAGAGGAGGTGCATGAATGGCGGGAAAATACGAACACCTGGTGGTACGCAAACCCATAAATGTGAATGAGCTTCCTGATCACGACTTCAGCCACGTGATCCCGTACCCGGTTCTCATGGGCAAGGAACTGGTGAAGGAGGCAAACGCCTGGGCCCTGTATCTCTTCATCAAGGAGATCTCCCAGGAGATGATCGACCTGGCGGTGCAGATGGACAGGGCGACCCCCCACAAACACGACTTCGACGAGATGTACCTCATGATTGGCGACGAGAAGGCCATCACCTTTGGCATCGAACTGGGAGACGAGTACTACGAGGTGTCGACGCCCGGCGCCGTGTACATCCCCAAGGGGACGCCCCATGCCATTCGACCCGTTGGGGGCACCCCCGGCCTGTCCGGAGGGCTGATCCCGGTGTGCCTCAACGGAGAGTACATCACCCTGCCGGTGGAGTGAACAGGCTCTGAGGGCCTCAAGGGCTTGTTTGGGAAAACTGCGTCGCTTGACGATTCCCTCTCAGGTGTGCTCCGTCGTGGAAGCCTTCCCGCCGAGGAGATCTTTCAGCGTTACTGCTGGATGGTGGTACCGCTCATAGCCTGGTGTCTTCTTCCCATACTGTATGGCCTCCTGTGGGCACCACTGCAGACAGGCAAAGCACTGCTCGCAGCCATGCTGCCACACCGGATTCCCTTGAATAAGACTGATGTTTCCTGCAGGACAGATCCTACCGCAGATGCCGCACTGGTTGCAGCGCTCGTCGACCCAGAAAGAGCTGTCCATGGAACTTACCCGGGAATAGGTCAGTCGATACAGGGCGGAAAAGACCATGCGCTGCCACAGTGGCCCCCGCTCCACCGGAAGATGGTTCTTCTGCATGACATGGGATGCGATGCGGGAGATCTTGTTTTCTGCCTGCCTGAACAGTTCTTCCTGTCGTTCTCTGGGTCCGGGGCCACCCCAGGGGATGTAGTTCGAAGGCATGCGAAGCTCAAACCCCAGGGAAAGAACCAGGTCTCGTTTTTTCAGGAGGTGCTCCAGCTGCACCAGGGTGTTGGCGACCTGGCCGGCATTGACTGCGATGGCGAAGAAGGTGCTCTGAGGGTGTGCGGTGAGGGTGGAGACAAACCGGACCATGGCACGGGGCACCCCCCAGATATGGACTGGAAAGACCAGACCGATTGTCGAAGGTGTGCGCGACGTCTGTGTAGCCCGTGTTTCTGAGATCGATGCCACCTCAGCCCCTCCCAGGGCATCGGAGATCGTGCGGGCAGCCCACAGGGCATTGCCGGTACCTGTGTAGTAGAAGATGGTTGTGCTCATGCTCGCTCCTTTTTCGTGTTTAAATGCTGTGGTTTGGCCTGAAACATCATCACCCGCTGCGGGGTTTCATCATCGCGGCAGGGGAAAAGAATTCTCTTGGTCTGACACCCGTGTCTCCCCGGGGGTTCGGGAAGACCTGGACTGCGTACTGTTTCTCCGGCACGGGAGCAGGACACCCTCACAGTGAGGCAAGCTGTCCCAGGGAGAACGCTATGAGAAACTGTCCCAGGTAGTACAGGGGCAGGCCCAGGGCACGGTTGATAAATTCCTGCTTCACGAACCGATTCCGGGCGACGAAGATGTCGGAGATGTAGAAGCT
>DSBG01000066.1 GCA_011046135.1 Deltaproteobacteria bacterium | reverse complement strand
GCAGGAATCCTCTCGGCGGTTTTCATGAACGACATCGTCTGCCTCGCCATACCACCGGTTCTTATCCAGGCATGCAGACGGAGAAATCTCGACCCGGTGCCGTTCCTGCTGGCCCTTGCCTGTGCAGCAAACGTGGGTTCTGCAGCCACTCTGATCGGCAACCCTCAGAATATCCTCATTGGCCAGGCGCTCAACCTCTCGTTTCCCCGCTATCTCATGATCGCAGGCATCCCGTCGCTGCTTGGTCTTTCGGTTATCTGGATCGTGATTGTCTCCCGGTACAAAACCCGATGGAACAAAGATTGGACGGCACTGAACACTCCATCCATTGTCTTTCCTGACTGGAACCCCTGGCAATCAGGGAAGGCCCTTGCCGTTACCTCGATCCTGTTCTTTGCATTCCTCTTCACGGACTGGCCGAGGGACATCATGGCCCTGGGCGCTGCAGGCCTGCTCTTGTGCAGTCGCAGGATGCACTCGAGGGACATGCTCGGACTGATCGACTGGCAGCTCCTGGTGATGTTCTGCGGCCTCTTCATCGTGAACCATGCACTTCAGCAGACGCACGTTCCCGAACATGCAGTGTCCTGGCTTCTCGAATCAGGTATTGATCCCGCTCATCCCGGCTGGCTCTTCACCCTGACGGTATTCCTGAGCAACATGGTATCGAACGTGCCCGCCACCATGCTCCTTCTCCCCCTGGCCCATCATCCCATGGCAGGCACGGTAATGGCTTTGAGCAGCACCTTTGCGGGAAACCTGCTGATCATCGGCAGCATCGCAAATATCATCGTGGTGGAATCTGCTGCCCGCCACGGCATCACCATCGACTGGCGCACGCATGCACCCGTGGGCATCACGGTCACGATCTTGACCCTGGCCATCAGTGCCGGGTTCCTGTGGTTCTGGAGTCTTATTCTCCCGGGAGGATGAACACCGCTCACCTCCACCGCGATCAGAGGAAGATAGCGCTCTCCCACAGACCGAGGAAAAAATGTCGTGCATTCACCCCCAGTGATCTCACCCGGTATCCGCCTTCCTGAACAACGAGGGTGGGAAGCTTCAGAGACCCGATCATCCTGCCGTTGGCCTCAAAGTCTTTTTCCTTCAACCCCCATGTCCCTGTGGGGTCATCCTTTGCTGGATCAAACCCGAGACTGATCACGAGGAATCTGGGGTGGAATCGTTCCACACGACGCAGGGCCCTCCTCAATGTATTGCGGTACACTTCAGGTGTAATGTGCTCAGGCAGGGGGTAATTGACATTGTAACCAAGGCCTCCGAGCCTGCCGTGTTCATCGTGAAATCCGCTGAAGTAGGGGTAGGTGACGTCGGGATTCCCGTGGATCGAAAGGGTAAGCACGTCGGACCGTTCATAAAAGATTTCCTGGGTTCCATTGCCGTGGTGGTAATCGACATCAAGGACAGCCACCTTTCCGTGGGAGCTCAAGAAATCGGCGGCGATGGCAGCGGAGTTGAAGTAACAGAACCCCCCGAAGGCCCGTTTCTCCGCATGGTGTCCCGGAGGCCGCACCAGGCAGTACGTGATCCGATACCCCGTGAGCAGCATCTCGGCTGCCGTGAGAGCACAGTCCACCGAGCGCTTGGCCGCGACATAGGCGTTCCTGTTCAGGGGAGTGAAGGTGTCCATGCAGTAGTACCCTGCGCGCATGGGAAGATCCCGTGGAGGGCGAGTTGCATTGCGGATGGGGAACACGTAGGGATAGACGGAACGTCCCTTCTCTATCTTGTTGCATACCCTCTTGAGGTATTCCACGAACTTCGTATCGTGAACCTTTTTTATGTGCCCCTCGGGGAAATGCCGTGGTTTCTTCCTCACAAAGATGTCCAGACCTTCGATCCCCTGAAGGATGGACCGAACCCTGACCGGGGCCTCGACATAGCCTCGCTCGTGAACGTGGTGGATCTCGTGCTTGTCGTTGATCACGAGCCCGATGACGCGATCGATGGATCGCTTGAACACCTTCGGGGTTTCAGCTGCCGGAATATGGTAGCGGAGCTTCCTGAGCTGGACAGGATCGTCCTTGATGGACTCGATGACCATCTCGATATACCCCGGGGGGCAGTGCTTTCCATACTTGCGATCGAGAATCGCGTGGACGATCTGCTTGAGTTTTTCCGCCTTGAGCACGATCTCCCTGTTCAGGGGATCGAACACGAGGTACGGCGGGCAATCGCCTCCCGGTTTCAGGGGAGTTTCGTATGCGGTGTTGATGACGGGTCGGGCGCCGAAGCGTTCATAGAAGCGGAGCCTGGCCCTGTTCTGTTTCAGCAGAGCCTTTTCACGGCACAGCCGTGTGTCGTCTGGCAGGCACTCAAAAAAAAGACCGAGTGGACTCAGGTTGCGAGCTTCATCCCGTACCCTCTCGTAGAGGGCCCCGCCGATCCCTCCTCCATGCAAGCCCGGATCCACGGACATGAAATCAAGGTAGCAGAATCCGAGGTCAGAGGCGTGCAGCAGCAGGGCAAATCCCCTGATTCTTCCCCTGGAATCATCCGCGACATGCAGGATGGAACGGAAACGGTACTTCAGCGGGTTTTTCAGTCTCTGGGGCAGCTTTTTGATCTCGCCGGCAGACAGGGCACCGAACTGGCTTTTGAGGATCATCTGAGCCTGAGAGATCGCCTCCCGGTCACGAGGGAGGCTGTCGTCGTGGACCCTGCGAATGCGAAACATCGTTCACCCCTGTCCGAGATAGGAGCATATCTAGCACGTTTCTTTCGAAAAAGCAGCGGGGAGCTCTGTGCGAAAGGAAGAGAACCTTCTCCCCGCGAGAGTGTTTCCGGCTTGAATTCTCATCCACGGAGTCATATGAAGTGGCTATGGATCTCAGACATGACCACACACCGAGATCGTACAACAAGGCCTTTCTTCTGGCCGTTCTCCTCAATGCTGGGTTTGTCATCGTCGAGGCCGCGGCGGGTATCATCTACGGCTCGCTGGCGCTCCTCGCAGATGCTGCACACAACGTGAGTGATGTCTTTGCGCTGCTCCTGGCCTGGACAGCGAGCTACCTGGGTAAGCTCAGGCCGACCAGAACCCGTACCTACGGCTGGCGAAGCTCCACCATTCTCGCGTCGCTCTTCAATGCGATTCTGCTCATGCTGGTTCTCGGCGGTATCGTCTGGGAGTCTCTCAGGCGCCTGCAGAACCCTGCCCCGGTTCCGGGCATGGCAGTGATCATTACAGCCCTGATCGGGTTGATCATCAATACGGGCACTGCCCTGCTGTTTCTCTCGGGACGCAAGCGCGACCTGAATATCCGTGCCGCCTTCATTCACATGGCAGCCGACGCCGGAGTGTCTGCGGGTGTGCTCCTTGCAGGTTTCGTGATTCTCTTTACCGGAGCGTTCTGGGTTGATCCGGTCATCAGCCTGGCCATCGCGGGGATCGTTCTGACAGGGACGTGGTTCCTGCTGAGAGATTCTCTCAATCTCGCCCTGCAGGCGGTTCCTCAAGGGATCGACCCTGACGAGGTGCGCACCTATCTGTTGGCACTCCCCGGAGTCACCGCTGTACACGATCTCCACATCTGGGCCATGAGCACTACAGAGGTTGCCCTGACCGCCCACCTGGTAAAACCCGACCATTCCGGGGACGATGATGTCATCGCCCGGGCAGGGAAAGAACTTCATCAACTCTACGGTATCCAGCACACGACCCTCCAGTGGGAGCGGAGCACCGGCGACCAGGCGTGCTGCGGCACCGTGTGTGAAGATCAGGGTGAGTGCCCATGAAGAATCCTGGATCACGCGTTTTTTCTTCCGCCACCATGATCGCGTCCATCGTGTGTGTCCTGCTCTTCCCCAGCTTTTCTCGGGGGCCGATGGTTGCTGTACCCTGCGTGCAGGCAGAAGAGACACCACCTGGTCCCTTCGGATCAGTTCCCATCAGAGAAGATGGAATCCTCCACGTGATTCGCCCTGACGGATCGATCATAACCTCAATTCTCATCGAGATCGCCGAGACCCCGGAGGCCAAGGCCCGGGGGCTCATGGGGAGAATCCTTCCTGACTATTCCCGGGGGATGCTCTTCGTGTATGACACCAGCGACGAGAGAGAATTCTGGATGCGCAATACCCCCGGATCCCTGGATATCATCTTCATCACGGAGAAGGGATGCATCCGTTCCATCTCAGAAAAAACCACACCGGAATCCGACACGCGCTATCGTTCCGAGGGCTCCGTCAAGTACGTGCTCGAGGTTCGTGCCGGTTTCTGCGAAGCCTTCGCCATCACGTTAGGGACATGCATCCGCTGGCAGAGAACATGAGCGTGACCTTGACGTGTGCGCCGATGATCGTGAACATGCGGAGATCTCCTTCGTAAAAAAGTCGGGAGATTCACTGCCGCGCTGAACGTCTCGTGTGGAACGTGACATGAGTTCTCTGTTGTCCGTGGTCGGCATGTCGGTTCTTGCTTTCTTCCCCTCCCTGATACCATCGCTCGTTCTCTGTCCGTCCCCCTGAGCAGAAAAGATCTATACAGCAGGAGTTCAAGGTGTTAACAATTTTTTCACATGGAACAACGGCACATTCAATCCAGCAGTGACGACTATGAACTGCTCGACAGCGGAGAAGGCAGGAAGCTCGAGCGGTTCGGCGCCTACCGTCTGGTCAGACCCTGCGCCCAGGCGATCTGGCCGAAGAAAAGAGATGCCGGCCTGTGGAAGAGTGCCGACGCTCTCTTCGAGCGGAGCAGGGGAAACCGGTGGCACGGTGCGTCGGCGCTTCCCGGGAGCTGGGAAATTCGGCTCGAGGGAATCACCTTCCGGATCTCTCCCACTGACTTCGGACATCTCGGCCTCTTCCCCGAGCAGAGAGAGCTGTGGGTCTGGATCAGGACTATCGTTGAAGCTGCCCTCCAGAGCTCTCATGGATCAGTATCGGTCCTGAATCTCTTTGCCTATTCCGGTGGTGCAACACTGGCCGCAGCAATGGCAGGGGCTTCGGTGTGCCATCTCGACGCATCCAAGGGGATGGTTGCGTGGGCCAGGGAAAATGCGGCCCTCAATCACCTGGACCGCGCACCCATCCGGTGGATCGTGGACGATGTAAACCGCTTTCTCGAGAGAGAACTCCGTCGCGGCAGGTCCTACGACGCCATCATCCTCGACCCCCCCACCTACGGCCATGGAAAGAACAAGGAGGTCTACAAGATCGAGAGGGAACTGACCTCAACGGTGCGGACGTGCTGGTCGCTGATGTCCCAAAACCCCCTCTTCATACTCCTCACCTCGCATACACCCGCATGCACTCCCGTCGGACTGAGCAACATCCTCAGGGCAACCGCGGGCACGCCCGAGCCTCTGCGCCTCGAGTGCGGAGAGATGCTGCTCACGGGCGAGAGTTCCGTGCTCCCGGTACCCAGCGGCACCTACTGCAGAGGGGTTTTGAGAAACATGGTGAACATGCTGAAATGACAGACGACCTGGTCATTCCCGAGATCATCTACCAGGACAACCACCTCATCGCAGCCAGTAAACCCCCGGGAATGCTCACCCAGCCAAGCGGCAGCTCCCGTGAGAGTATGGAGGATCTCCTCAAGCAGTGGGTGAAACAGACTCAGAACAAACCAGGAAATGTCTATCTCCACGCACTTCACCGGCTTGACAGGGCAGCAAGCGGCATCGTGCTGTTCGCCGCAACACACAAGGCCCTCTCGAGAATGAACGAGGAGATGCGCAGCAAGAGGATCACCAGGATCTACCACGCCCTGGTGACGGGCAGCCTTCCTGCCTGGGAGGGAATCCTCGAGCATTCACTGAGGCACTCCCGCATGAAGGCCCTGGTCTCTTCCGGAGATGACCCGCGATCACGGGAAAGTGTTCTCACCTACCGATTCCTGCAGGATTTCGGAGCGGTTACCCTCGTCGAGATCACGCTCATCACCGGTCGCTACCACCAGATCAGGGCGCAGCTTTCCGCCTGCGGGTGCCCCATCGTCGGAGACACCCGTTACGGAAGCCCCCTCAGACGAACAACCCCGGGAATCGCCCTGCACCACAGGACCATGGCATTCACCCACCCCACTTTAAAAACGAGGATCTCCATCGAGGCCGCCTATCCTGTGGACTGGTTCCTCGACAACACCGGCTCCCCCCCGCAGAATGCAGTGTGACGGTCGCCGCACCCCTGAAACACCGCCCGGGGCCGGTTCAGTGAATGGTCTCCCGAGCTGAAACGAACAGGTATTCATTTCTTCTATACATTGGCAGACTGCATTCATCTTCTCCATTGACTCCCGGGGAACATCCCCTTATATTTTCAGTGAACATCCTAAAGTTTCTTGTTTTTTATGAGCACGAAGCGTGAGCGTAGAAGGGAGGATGACCTATGGGAGAAGAGATAAAGGCCGGATGTGCACGGCCGACGGGCGGACCGGTGGGTAAGCCTCCGGAAGAAAAACCCGCCGCTCAAGATGGACCACGAAAGGAGGTTGTCTCAATGATCAAGGTCGGGAAAGCGGCCCCGGATTTCACCGCTCCTGCATACCACAAGGGAAAATTTATCTCGGTGAAGCTCTCGGAGTACCTGGGGAAATGGGTGGTGCTCTGCTTCTACCCCGGAGATTTCACCTTTGTCTGAGCGACGGAGATTTCGGCAGTTGCCGAAAAATTTTCCGAATTCAAGAAACTCGGTGTCGAGGTCCTCTCCATGAGCATCGACAGCATCTTCGTCCACAAGATGTGGAACGATCACGAGCTCTCAAAGATGGTCAAGGGCGGCGTACCCTTCCCCATGCTCTCCGATGCAGCGGGAAAGGTGGGAACCGCCTACGGGGTCTTTGACGAAGATGCCGGCGTGGAGACCCGAGGAAGATTTCTCATCGATCCCGACGGCATCGTCCAGGGTTTTGAGGTCCTCACCCCGCCGGTGGGCAGAAATGTCTCGGAGACCCTGCGTCAGATCCAGGCGTTCCAGCTCGTGAGGAAGAGCAAGGGCACCCAGGCAGCACCGTCGGGATGGAAACCCGGCAAGATGACCCTGAAGCCCGGCCCGGATCTCGTGGGAAAGGTCTGGGAGGTCTGGAAAACGGACATGGCCTTCGATTGAGAGGCTTTTCACACTGCTGGTGACTCAGGCACGGGGAGCGGTCGATCCTCTCCCCGTGTATCGTTGCCAGTGCAAGCCTTCATCGCTCCTCATATAGGATCTTTCTCATTCCTTTTTGGACCGCCATCCCTGACAGACGGACACGGGCTCCAGCCTTTGGACTGTTCGTTTCTGTGCTTCTCTGGTAGTCTGTCATTCAGCAGGAAGTTCAGGACAGTATCGAGGAAGGTGTAAAAGGCCAGGGAGTCGGCGACGACACAGGGAGGAGATCATGAATCTCAGTACTGCGCTTGTCGAGGAAAAGGCACTTGAACTCGGGTTCGGAGATGTTGGGTTCACCTCTGCGGATGAGTTCACCTCCCAGAGAGAGCTCCTGCAGGGACTCGAGGACGAGTACGGGTGGGTCATCCGCATGGGGCTCGACCTCATCGCCGGCACCGACCCGAAGACGATCATGCCCGAGGCGAAGTCGATCATCGTCCTGGTGGAGGTGTATTTCAGGCAGGCCTTTCCTCCTGAGATGGAACACCACTTCGGCAGGTGCTATCTCGATGACGACCGGGTTACCAAGGACCGTCTGTCCATGAGAATCAAATCATTCAGGTCGTTTCTGAAGGATCACGGCATCAACTCAAAGGTCCCCTTCAACCTCCCGCATCGCATGGCCGCCGCCCGCGCAGGATTGGGAAGCTTCGGCAAGAACACCCTGTTCTATTCACGAAACACCGTCTTGGGCGGTTCCTGGGTC
>DSBG01000045.1 GCA_011046135.1 Deltaproteobacteria bacterium | reverse complement strand
GGTGGTGCTCATTCTCACGGGGGTCATACCTGGAAGATCTCCTGATGTTTCGGGCAGGAGTTCGGTATATGTCCCGGGGGGCTCGGGAACGTGGCGTGCTTCCATCTCTGTCGCTACATCATCAGAATCACCGGACAGGAAATACCGCCCCAGAACAAGGGCAATGACCACGAAAAGGAGCAGTGCAACGAGACGCGGGATCGACAGTTTTCTCTTTCGCAGGAGGCTCCTTGTCATGGTAGGAGCTTTATAGCAAGGAACATCTTGATCTATCAAGCAAGTTCTGCTTTTATCACCCTCGTGTATGCCTTCGTAGCCGATGTCCATCTGAAGCCCGGAAACACCTCGGACAAGAGACACCTGATATCCTGGATAAGAACTGTCAAAGAACAGGCTCAACAGATCTATATCCTCGGAGACCTGTTCGACTACTGGTATACCGGAATGGACCTCCTCTTTGAAGAAGTCCTTGAAGAACTTCACGATCCGTTGATACACCTTATTCCCGGCAACCGGGATTTTCTCCTGAACAACTGCCGTGATGCACGCATTGATGTTTCACGGACAGAAGAAGTGCGGCTCAGCCTCTATGGAATTGACGTCCTGATCGCCCACGGCCACACCCTGACAGAGGGTGATTGCGGATTCAAATTCGTTCATGCCTGTGTATGGCCAGTGTTGAGACTCCTGGACAGGGTGCTGCCACTGAGACTCAAGGATGCCTGCGGCCGATTTCTCGTCTCTTCTTCTGCGAGCGTGAGACCGCTTCACGCAGAGATCACGGATCGTGCAGCGCTGGTGCGCGGGGTGGAAACGGTGATCTGCGGACACCTGCACCGCAGCGTCGTGACCGAGCACCTTATTGTCCTGCCTGCTTTTTTCCACAGCGCTTCGTGGCTTTCCTGGGATGAAACAGGGCCCCGATTCTGCACCTTCAGCAAAGGCCATTCCCCGACGGAGAATCTTCCCCCGGAGCGCTGCTGAATGCAGTTCTTCAAGGGATTCAACCGTTCACTCCCGATCTTGCCCGGGTACGAGCGTAGTTCCGTACTCTCTATCCGCTGAGCATGATCCTGGTGAGGATGGGCATGGCCATGAACGCCCCGATGGTGCTGCCCAGATTGGCGAAGATGACTACCAGGAGAATCCTGGTCACGGGGTTTTTCCACCATCCTCTCACCGTGGAGATGTCATCCTGGATCGTTTCAAAATCCATCACCCGTGGTTTTTTCAGATAGGCTTCGGAGAGCCCTGCAAACCACCCGGCAGCCAGTGTCGGATTCAAAGAGGTGACGGGGGATGCAAAGGCGGCAACCATGATCGTGATGGGATGGGCCAAGGCAAGCGCAGCACCCAGTGCGGAAAAGAATGCGTTGCAGACAAGCCACCACTTCACCATTTCATATCCCTGGCGTGCGCCCCCGAAAAAAAAACCCGAGGTGATGAGCACGAGAATCATCACGGGAATAATCCATTTCCACGGACCTGAGCGGCTTTGCGGGACCTGCTGAAGTTCTGACAGATTCGCTGTGGGAGACCTCAATTCATCCATGAGCCCGCCGAGGTGTCCCGCTCCCACCACGGCAAGGGATTTTCCCGACTCGAGGGCTCTGAGCTTGAGGGCCATGTATGCATCGCGTTCGTCGATGAGCACTCTCTTTACCGTGGGTGCCTGTTTTGCCACTTCTTCAATCGCAGAGGTGAGCACATCCTTGTCTTTGAGTCTTTCGATATCCTCTTCCGAGAAATCCTCGAAGGAAAACAGGATCGAAAACAAGGATGAATAGAGAAGTTTTACCTTCTCCCACAGGGTAAGCATCCTCCATGCACGCTGGAGCGTTATCTGAATCGGTCTGTCAATGAGCGCAACGGGAATTTCCTTTTCCTCGGCCAGTTCGATGGCAGCCCTCATCTCCTGGCCCGGCGTGACCCCGAGCCGTTGACCGATGCGCCGCTGAAATGCCGACATGATAAGGTTTGCAAAGAGGAACGCCGATCTTTTGTTCTTTACGATGCTGATGATATCCATTTCCCGCCAGAGCCCGGGGTTTTTGAGGACATCATATCGTGCCTGGCAGAGTTCGACGGCTACCGTATCGGGATCGGTTTCCTCGATGGTGGATCGGACTTCCTCGACAGAACTGTGTGAGACATGGGCTGTGCCGACAAGGATGATTTGTTTTCCTTCGAGCTGTAGATGTTCTACCGGCATGGAGGATCTCTATATACGCGAAGGGACTCCATGGTCAAGGAGAACCGTGCTCAAGGGGACCGTATCGACTCAGAGAGGTTTCTGTGTACGGGTGCCCGGGCTTCTCTCCGGTGGAGTTCATGAGGTTTGAGTACGGCTTCCCTCACCAGAAGCGTTCATCATGAGATAGGCGTCGATGAACGCGTCGAGATCTCCATCCAGCACCGCATCCACATTTCCGACCTCCAGATTGGTCCGGTGGTCCTTGACGAGCTGGTAGGGCTGGAGGACGTATGAACGGATCTGTGAACCCCAGGCAATCTCCTTCTTGGCCTTCGTAAATTCATCGAGCCGTTCCTTCTGCTTCAGCTCTTCAAGCTCGTAGAGCTTCGATGCAAGCAGCTTCATGGAAAAGGCCTTGTTTTTATGCTGCGATCGCTCATTCTGGCACTGAACCACGATGCCGGTGGGAAGGTGCGTGATCCGTACCGCGGAGTCTGTTTTGTTCACATGCTGCCCGCCATGGCCGGAGGCACGGTACGTATCGATCCTGAGATCCTTTTCGTCGATCGTGATGTCGATGGACACGTCTATTTCGGGTGTGATCATGACCGAGGCAAAGGAGGTGTGCCTTCTCTTGTTTGCGTCAAAGGGGGAGATTCTGACGAGACGATGCACCCCCGATTCTCCCTTGAGGTATCCGAATGCCCACTGACCCGCAATTTCTATGGTTGCGGACTTGATTCCCGCCTCCTCATCTGAAAGGATGTCGATGATCTTCGTTCTGAAGCCGCTTCTCTCCCCCCACCTGAGATACATGCGCAGGAGCATCTCGGCCCAGTCCTGTGCCTCAATCCCCCCTGCACCTGCATGGATCTCCAGAAATGCACTCTTCGGATCGTCGCGCCCGGACAGTACATGCGCCTTTTCAATTGAATTCATCTGTCTCGTGAGGCGATCCACCGTCACCTTGATGTCCGGCATGGCCCCGGCCTCATCCTCGGCTGCCAGTTCGAGGAGAACCTGGAGATCCTCCCAGTGCCGGGATACTTCGTTCCAGGTGGCGAGGATATTTTCGAGGCGAGCTTTTTCCGACTGAATATCCTTCATCCGGGCGTGGTCTTTCCAGATCTCGGGGAGTGAAAGCTGCGAATTGAGGGCTTCTAGACGCTGGGTCTTTTCAGGTACTTCAAAGATACCCTCGTACGTATTCGAGCTTTTCTCCGAGGAGTTCGATGGTATACTGAAGGTCTGCTTCCATGGGATTTAAGGCTTTATCACCCCTTGAAGTACCTTGTCAATGCTCCAATCCCGCCGAAAACCATCCAGATCCAGCAGACAAGAGCGCCATATCGCGTATGGAAGGTCATCTCAGTGCTCCTGGTGATGTCTCTGAGAATCACGCCTTCTTCCAGGAGTTCGATACGGGCCACGGTCCTTCCGAAAGGATCCACAATGGCGGAAATGCCGTGGTTCACGGATCGCAGGAGCCATCTCCTGGTCTCGATAGCGCGAAAGCACGCCATCTGAAGATGCTGTTCGGGCGTGGACCAGGTCCTGAACCATGCATCGTTGGAAACATTGGCAAGATACTCTGCTCCCTGGAGACTCAGCTTCCTGGAGATATCGGGAAAGATGCTCTCAAAACAGATAAGCACACCGATACCTGAGATGGGGTGGATCTGGCCGCCTGAGGAGAAATTCCCAACCCCCTGGGTGAGCCCCCCGAATATCGGCTCAAGAATATCCGCAAAGGGGAGATACTCTCCAAAGGGCACCAGGCGTACCTTGTCATAGAACCCCTCGATGGCGCCTTTTCTGAGAAGCCACACGCGATTGTACAGGTTTCCTTCTGCATGCGCCGGACTGCCCACAAGGAGATCTGCCGGACTTTCCCTGCTCAAGGCAAGAACGCGCGGAGTCAGTGTCCATTCCCTGAACAGGTAGAACGGACATGCGGTTTCGGGCCAGACGACAATCTCTGCCCCCTGGTCCATGGCCTGTTCAGTGAGACGAATGTACGTATCGAGGATGGAGCCGGCCCTCTCCGGTCCCCACTTTTCCTCCTGGGGGATATTCGCCTGCGCAACAGCAGCCCTAGCCCTGATGGTATCAGCCTCTGCTGGGCTCTCCTGGAGACGCCAGTGGCCCCAGACGAACACCCCGACAATGATCCCCAGAGAGACTATGGCGAGGGAGTAGTGCTTCCTGAACACCTTGTAGATGGACACGTTTCCGAGGATGACGAGCCCACTGATGAAATAGACCCCCCCGATCTCGGCGATCTGGGCCAATTGCAGGAAGGGAAGCTGGGAATGACCCACGAGGGCCCAGGGAAAACCCGAGAACGGCACCCGTGACCTGATGATCTCCAGGAATATCCACAGAGCAGGCAGAGTCAGGTATGCGTATCTGCTGGAGAGGAACCTGCGTGAAATGCATGCGAATACAGAGAAGTACAGGCAGAGGTAGGCCATGAGGAGAAAGAGGAGCAGGCTCGCGGGAAATAGGCTCATACCTCCGTAGAAGAGCATGACGTATGCCACCCAGTAGATGGTTCCCGCCCAGGCAACAAGACCGGATACCAGCCCGTAGAAGGAGGCTTCACATGCATTTTTCCCATCCAGGGCGAAAAACAGGGGAACTGCAAAAACCCATGCACAGTACCAGTGATTAAAGACTGGGAAAGAAACGGTATAGAGCAGTCCCGACAGAATAGCCAGGAGGAGAGATCTCAACCCTTGGTTTCCTCAGGAGGGGCATGGACCACGAGTTTTGAGATCCTTTTCTTGTCAGCCCCCACAATTTCAAAGATGAACCCTCCGAATTCCATGGTTTCTCCGGCGTGAGGTATCCGCTCCATCTGGAAGGTGATGAAGCCTGCCACGGTATCATAATTCCCCTCGGGGATGTTTGCCTTGAAAACCTCGTCAAACTCATCGATGGGCATTCTCGGATTCACTGAATAGGACCCGTCACCCCTGAGGGTAACGTCCTCTTCGTAGAATTCATCATCCTCATCGATCATATCGCCGACAATCTCCTCGATGATGTCACCGATGGTTACGATACCGTCAACCGTTCCGTATTCGTCGATGATGATGGCCATCTTATTGCGCTGCTGCCTGAATTCCTTGAGCAGATCGATGAGTTTCTTTCCTTCGGGGATGAAGTAGGGCGGGTGCAAAAGTTCCCTGATGGTCGTGATTTCTTCGGACGATTTCCAGTACTTCAGGATATCCTTTGCAAAGGCAATCCCGATGATATTATCCAGATTCTCTTCGTATATCGGAATTCTCGAATATCCTTCTTTCTTGATGAGGGCAACGAGATCATCCAGGGAGGACGTGCACTCAAGGGCAACCATATCTCCCTTGGGGACCATGATTTCCCCCACTGTCGTGTCCTTCAGAACGAGGATGTTGTGGATCATGTCTCCCAGATCTTCATTGATAATTCCCTTTTCCTCCACTTCATCCAGGAGCTTCTCGATCTCGTTCTCGGTATTCGATTCGCCTCGCTCACCCCTCAGGAAGGACCAGATCCGCTTCAGTACAGGAGCTGCTTGCTGGCTTTCTTCACCGTTATCCAAGGGAGGACTCCTTCCCATATATTCCCTGTTTTCTCTTCTCTACCCGATTCCTGGCGTCCCGTCAATCAACGAGTGCACCTCCTAAACATGTATCTGCAATAGTATCAGGGAGATAAGAGGATACCACGGCGCTAACCCTCTTCAAATTCCCTTCCGGATCACGTACGCCCTCGGTGACCCCACATACAAGAGCCCGGGTGAGCATCTCTGATCGGGTTCCGCAAGTCGAACCAGACCTTCACCGATCACGGGGGAATCCCTTCAGGAAGCATCACCGTGATAAAACGACGAGGATCGTTGAAGACCCCTCCCGAGTGTGCTATGGGAGATGCAGACTTTGTTTGACAGGAGAAATCGTATGCAGGACTATTCCTTTACCGGAACAAAAAGATACGTTCTCGATGAAGAACTCTCGAAGATCGTCAATGCGAGCATCAGGCTGGAAATGCCCCTGCTCATCAAGGGGGAGCCGGGAACGGGAAAGACCCTGCTCGCTCACGCGATAGCAGAAAATCTGAACATGCCCTTGATCGTGCTCAATGTGAAATCCAGTATGAAGGCAGTAGAGGCCCTCTACCAGTACGACACGCTCACCCGACTGAATGACAGCCGGTTCGGCGACTCTTCGCGTGACGTGAGCAACATCGAGGACTACATCAAGATGGGAAAGATCGGTCAGGCTTTTGTCTCAGAGACCAAGGTGGTCCTGCTCATCGATGAGATAGACAAGGCCGACACCGACTTCCAGGATGACCTGCTGGACGTGCTCGACCAGATGTCCTTTGACATCATCGAGATCGACAAAACCATCCCGGCCAAGAACAGGCCTATCATCATCATAACGTCAAATGCCAAGAAAGATCTCTCCGATCCTTTCCTGGGCAGATGTGTCTTTCACCACATCGCCTTCCCCGATCAGGAAATGATGATCAAAATCGTGCACGCCCATTTTCCGGATCTTGATCAGAGGCTTTCCGAGGCGTGCATCGAGACCTTCTACCGGCTCAGAAACGTCAAAGGGATTGAAAAGAAGCCAGCAACCCGGGAACTCATCAACTGGATTCGGATCCTCCTCATGGACAAGAATTTCGACCCGAGACACCTCTCGAAGAACACTGTCCCGTTTCTCGGGGTTCTGTTTAAAAAGAGTGAGGACTACAAGATCGTGCAGCGACAGGTGGCGGGTTCCTTCTAGGAACAGATCCGATGTTTGCGGAATTTTTCTTCCTGCTCAGAGAAAACGGCATACCCATCTCCCCGTCGGGATTTCTCAGACTCCAGGAGGCTCTTCACAAGGGTCTCGTCTGTTCACTGGACGATCTCTACTCAGTGTCCAGGGCCGTGATGATAAAATCTGAACGCCACTTCGACATCTACGACCGCGTCTTCGCCCACTTCTTCCAGGGCGCAGACCTCAGCGGCGATCTCAGTTCAGAAATCGACCTGGCGATCCAGGCCATGCTCGAGGAATGGCTCAAGGATCCCCAGGAACTGGCAGAACTCCTTGGTCTCGACAGGGAGATGCTCGCAAAGCTCAGTCCTGAAGAACTGGAAGAGTATTTCCGGCAGAGACTCAAGGAGCAGACCGAGCGGCACGATGGTGGAAACCGGTGGATCGGAACCGGTGGAACCTCTCCCGTGGGACACTCCGGTTATCACCCCGGAGGAATGCGTGTGGGGGGTCAGTCTCGATCCAAGTCAGCGGTGAAGGTGGCGCTCGACAGGAGGTATAGAGATTACACCCAAGATACCAGGCTCGGCCCGTCACAGGTATCCGAGGCCCTCAGAAGACTGCGCCACATGAAACCGGCAGGACCGAAAGATACGGTGAACGTCAATGAGACAATCTACCAGACCATGAAAAATGCTGGTGAGATCGAGATCGTCTTCGAGCGTTCCCTCAGGGATAAGCTCAAGATCATTCTCATGATCGACAACGGGGGATTTTCCATGGACCCCTATGTGAACGTGGTGCAGATCCTGTTCAATCACTCGAAGAACCAGATCAAGGATCTGCAGATCTTCTACTTTCACAACACGATCTACAACCG
>DSBG01000038.1 GCA_011046135.1 Deltaproteobacteria bacterium | reverse complement strand
TTCTGGTTCAGGAGCAGGAGACGGTTCCTGTGGGTACGGTGGTGGGGTATCTCTTGATGCCCGGCGAGAAGGCTGATGCCATCGTTGCCGCCCCGGCGGCACCCAGGGCGGATGCCGCACCTGCTGCTTCAGCAGCCCCTGCTGCAAGAGCCCCCAGGAAACCGGCGGGAGAGAAGGTGAAGCTCACCATTATCGGTGGAGGGACCGGGGGATATCCGGCAGCCATCAGGGCAGCTCGGCTCGGGGCCGAGGTCACCCTCATCGAGAAGGATCTTTTGGGAGGGGTATGCCTGAACTGGGGATGTATCCCCACCAAGGCCTTGCTGCAGACCGCAGGTGTGATCAAGGCCATGAAAAGTTCTGATCTCTTCGGCATATCCTGCAAGGGGTATGACATTAACTTCAAGACCGTCATGGACAGAAAATCAGCTGTGAGCTCCCAGCTCACCAAGGGTGTCAAGGGCCTCCTCGGGGCCAAGAAGGTCAAGGTGATCAAGGGAACCGCCAGCCTGGTTGACAAACGGACGGTACAGATAGCCGAGACCGGCGAGAAGATCGTCTCCGATGCGATCCTCATCGCCATCGGGTCGAAACCCATCGTTCTCCCCATCGATGGGATCGACGGACCCGATGTCATGGACAGCAACGCCGTGCTCTCCATGGAGACGCTGCCAAAATCCGTGGTCATCATCGGCGGCGGGGTCATCAGCTGCGAATTTGCACAGATCCTGAGCAGCATGGGGTGCGGGGTCACCATCCTCGAACTCATGCCCACGATTCTGCCGGGAATGGATAAGGACATCAGTGCAATCCTGCACAAGGAAATGGAAGCATCGGGCATCAAGATCTTCACCGATGCCAAGGTCAAGAAGATTCAGCACAAGAAAAAAGGTGAAAACATCGTCACATATGAGCTCGGAGGCAAGGAACTGACGGCTCATGCCGAGAAAGTGCTCGCAACCGTGGGCAGGAAACCGGACCTCGAAGCTCTGAATCTCGATAAAGTGGGCATCGCCTGTGAAAAGGGTGCCATTGTGGTCAACGAGCACATGGAGACCAATGTCGAGGGAATCTATGCAGCGGGTGATGTGGTCGGCGGGATCATGCTGGCCCACCTCGCGACGGCCGAGGCGGAGTGTGCAGCCAGAAATATCGTTGGCCAGGACTGGACCATGAACTATCGCGTTGTCCCGTCCTGTATCTATACCGACCCTGAGATCGCCTCCGTGGGGCTCTCCGAGGATGAGGCCAGAAAGGTCGCCGACATCCAGGTGGGAACCTTCCCCTTCAGGGGAAACGGCAAGGCCATGGTGCTGGGCAAGACCGAGGGCATGGTCAAGGTCATCGCGGA
This sequence comes from Deltaproteobacteria bacterium, assembly GCA_011046135.1. Classification (GTDB taxonomy): domain Bacteria; phylum Desulfobacterota; class Desulfomonilia; order UBA1062; family UBA1062; genus DSBG01. The sequence continues at coordinate 6,486 of DSBG01000038.1, read as the reverse complement.
CAAGAAGTACGGAGAGATCCTCGGTGTCCACATCATCGGTCCCCACGCAACGGATATGATAGCAGAAGCGGTGCTCGGCATGAACCTCGAGATGACCGCAGAAGAGCTTGCCCACGCGATTCATCCGCACCCGACACTCACCGAGGCGATTATGGAGGCGGGGCAGACGCTCTCTGGCGGCTGCATCCACATGCCATAACATCCCTTCAGGACCCAAGAGAGATGATGGTGCCGTGATGGACGCGGGAAGAACATACAAAGAAAACATGGTGAAAACCAAGGAGGTGCGAACATGAATTTTGGCTATACCGAAGAAGAAGAAAAGTATCGCAAACGACTCAACGAATTTCTCGACGAGCACATGACCGAGGAGATCGCACGTCAGAACTGGGAAGATCTCGGGGTCGGGCCCGAGGCACGGGAGTTCAGCAAGAAGCTCTATGAGAATGGGTTCCTGGGCCTCCCCTGGCCAAAGGAATACGGTGGAGGCGGTCTTTCCCCGACCTATGACTTTATCCTCATCGATGAGCTCGGGAAGCGCTGGGGCGCACATGTTCCCCTCGATGTCGGTTACACCATGACCGGCCACACCATTCTCAGGCGTGGCAGTGAGGAGATGAAGAAGGAATTCATCCCCAGGATCATCAGGGGAGAGATAGAATTCGGTCTTGGATACACGGAACCCAATGCAGGCTCAGATCTTGGTGCCATGATGATGAAGGCGGAAGACATGGGAGACTACTTCCTCATCAACGGCCAGAAGACATTCAACACCGAGTCGCACTATGCCGACTACCACTGGCTTGCAGCAAGGACGGAGCTCGATCCCAGCAAGCCGAAGTACAAGGGCATCAGCCTGTTCATCGTTGACCAGCGCGCTGAAGGCATCGACATCCGTCCCATGATCACCATGTCCGATGAGCGGACGAACGAGGTGTACTACGACGATGTCAAGGTTCCCAAGAGCAGGCTCGTGGGTGAAAAGAACAAGGGGTTCTACTACATCATGGAGGCCATCGATTCCGAGCGGAACCATGTGTTTGTACCTGCGCGGCTCTGGCCCATCGTGGATGAGATGATCACCTATGTCAAGGAAACATCCTTCCAGGGAAAACCCCTTGCAGCCGATCCTGATGTCCAGGCAAAGATCGCCCAGATGGCCATCGAGCTCGAAGTGGCCCAGATGCTGGCAGACAATGCCAGGTGGCTCGAACTCAACGAACTTCCCATGACCATGGAACCCGAGATCACCAAGGTCATGATCTCCGAGCTGGAGCAGCGCATGGTTGACGATGCCATGCAGATTCTCGGCCTGTACGGCCAGCTGGACGAGAAGTCCAAGTGGACTCCTCTGCGCGGCAGGATAGAGTGGTTCTATCTGCACTCATTCATGCCCACCATCGGAGCAGGAACCAGTGAGATCGGCAGGAACGTCATAGCACAGCGCGGCCTCGGTCTGCCAAGAGGCTAGTCAGGTTTTACACAGGAGGATACGAGGTATGGATTTCAATTTTACAGATGAACAAAAAATGCTCAGGGACTCGGCTCGAGGCTTCTGCGAAAAGATGTCGCCCATGGGATATGTCCTTGAGATGGAAAAGAGCGAAAAAGGGTACACCCCGGAACTGTGGAACGCCATGGTTGAGCTCGGCTGGATGGGACTCATCATCCCCGAGGAGTATGGCGGAGTAGGGATGGGGTTCATGGATCTCATCGTTCTCCTCGAGGAGATGGGGCGTATGTGTGTTCCCGGCCCCTTCTTTTCAACGGTTATCCTCGGCGGCTACACACTCCTGACCGGTGGCAGCGAGGAACAGAAGAACGAGTATCTCCCCAGGATCGCCGCAGGAGAACTGGTGTTCAGTTTTGCCTATACCGAGCCGGGGATGATCAAATTCGATCCGTCACACGTCACGGTCACGGCAAAGGCTGAGGGCGAATCGTTTGTCATCGACGGGACCAAGCTCTTTGTCTCGGATGCGAACGTAGCAGACTTCATCATCGTCTCTGCGCGGACCAGCGGCGAGGCAAACGATAAAAAAGGGATCAGTCTCTTCCTCGTGGATGCAAAGGATCCCGGGATCTCGATTACTCAGCTGAGCACCCTGGCCGGCGACAAGCAGTGCGAGGTTGTCTTCAAAGGGGTCACGGTTCCCAAGGCGAACCTGATCGGGGCCCTTGATGATGGCTGGTCTGTCATGGAAAAGGTGATGCTCTATGCCTCTGTGGGGAAATGCGCAGAAATGGTGGGTGGTTCCATGAGAGTGCTCGACCTTGTTCTTGATTACTGCCACCAGCGGGTACAGTTCGGGAAGCCCATCGGGGTGTTCCAGGCTGTTCAGCACCACTGCGCCAACATGGCGATCAATCTCCAGGGCAGCAAATTCATCACCTACAAGGCAGCCTGGATGCTCGACGAGGGCATGCCTGCCACACGGATCTGTGCCTCTGCAAAGGCGTGGGTGAGCGAGGCGTACAAGAGGTTCGTGATCCTCGGCCACCAGGTGTTTGCCGGGACCGGGTTCATGGTGGAGCACGAGATGCCCATGTACTCGCGGCGTGCCCGTGCTGCCGAACTTGCCTTCGGAGATGCGCCGTACTATCGGAAGGTCGTGGCCCAGGACCTGAAGCTCGGGTAGAGGTTCTGCCTGTCTTCGAGGCAGAATATGACGGGAGAGTACCTCTGCTGGTATTCTCGAACAGGAGAAAAGAGAGCATGGATCTCGCAAAACTGAAAAAATACAAAGACAGGAGGGAGTTCGTCGAGGATGTGAAGAAGCGCGCCTTCGACATGGAGGTGGCTTCGCACGGCTGCTGTCAGGTCGTCATCCAGACGTTCCTCGATGTGTTCGAACAGGACAACGACGAGCTGTTCATGGCTGCAAGTCCGTTTGCAGCTGGGATGTCCCTGACTGGAAACAACTGCGGCGCACTGATCGGCGGGCTCATGATCCTGGGAACCGTGCATGGGCGCAGGAGCGTGACGGAAGGGATGCCGGGAATCCTCAAGGGCATCAAGCCCTCACGCAAGGTTGTAAAATACTTCTCCACGAAGTATCCATCTCTCGACTGCAGGGAGATCACGGGCACGGACCTTGCCGACCCCGAGAAGTCAGAGGCTTTTTTCTCCAAGGGCGGTCTTGAGAAATGCGCGGGCATCATCGCCGATGTTTCAGGGTTTGTCGCCGAGATGCTCTATGACGAGTACGAGAAGTCCAAGGCCGCGTAAGGCCTGAGAAAGTAAACCAAGAAGCTGGAGGAAGCTATGATAGAAAAGAAACCAGGCCCCCTGTATGACGTGACGGTGGTGGATTTCACCTGGGTGCTGGCCGGGCCGCACGCGTCCAAGACCTTGGCCGACATGGGTGCCAACGTGATCAAGATTGAGCAGTACAAGGCCGGGGCCAACGAGCGGTGGCTGCCGCTGCGGGTGACGCATGACGGGGTGACGCAGAGTTCGTACTCCATCAACAACAACCGGGGCAAGAAGAGCGTGTGCGTGAATCTGAAGAACGCCAAGGGCATGGAGATCGTCAAGGAGCTCATCAAGAAGAGTGACCTTGTGCTTGAGAACTTTGCCCCCGGGGTCATGGACCGGCTCGGTCTTGACTATGAATCCTGCAAGGAACTCAAAGAGGACATCATCTACTGTTCCATCTCGTGCTTCGGTCACTGGGGTCCGTACAGCCATAAGCCCGGCTACGACATGATCGCCCAGGGGGCCAGCGGTTGGACTGCCCAGAGCGATCCCGAGATCATCGCGCCGGTGTCCATCGGGGACACCACTGCTGCCATGCACGCGGTCTCCGCCATGCTGGCCGCTCTCCACTACCGGGAGAAGACGGGGAAGGGACAGAACATCGACATTTCCATGATGGACTGCCTGTTCTCGCTGCACGAGAACACGCTGCCGTGGTACACGATCAGTGAGGCAATCGGGAATCCGGTGGACCCCATGAAGATCGGGCGGCATCACCCCGGCTATGCCCCCTACGGCATCTACAAGGGTAAGGACGGATCCATTGCCATTGCCTGCCTCACGGAAAACCGGTGGCAGCCCCTGCTGGATATCATGGGGCCTGAATTCGAATGGCTCAGGACCGACCCTCGTGCAAAGGACGTGTCGACCAGGTGCTGCACGGACAACGCCCCCATGATCCACGAGAATCTTGAGAAGTGGATCATGTCGCTGCCGTCTGTGGAGGAAGCGGAGAAACTGCTTGATAAGGCGGGTGTCCCGAGTCTCAGGGTAAGGGGTCTGGTGGAGCTCGCGACTGTCGATCCGCAGGTAAAGGCGCGAGAGATGATGCCGAAAATCAACCAGCCCTTCATCGGACCCATGATGATGTACGGCAGCCCCCTGAAGATGACCGAGTCTCCCTGCGGGATCAGGAACTATGCGCCGCTTCTTGGCGAAAACAACCGTGAGGTCCTCAAAGAGGAGCTCGGACATTCTGACGAGTACATCGACACCCTGTATAAAGAAGATGTGCTCTATCACGAGGAGGGCGTCGACCGACTCCCTGAAGAGCTCAAGAAGATTGAACAGTGATACAGCAAGAATGAGGTGATCCCCTGATCACAGGGGGTCACCTCCAGAAAAACGCTGAACAGGGGAAACAACATCGAGAGAGTGAGGTGAGTGATGCTGAAGTTTGAAAACTGGGATCTGATTAAACGAAAGATCAGGCAGGATGATGTGGAGGACCTCGGGATACCTACCGGCGACATGGTCTGCAAGGCCATTGACGAGGGCAACTATGAGCTGGCAAAGGAACTCACGCGTTACTTCATACCTGAAGGCAAAGGGCTGCACGACCTGTACTGCGACTGGTGCTACGACATCTTCGACAAGGTGGCAAAGAAGTACGGAGAGGAAGACCTCCACGAACTCCTGAGGGCGACCCAGAGCACCTGGATGATGTACCGCACCTGGAAGGGCATGCAGAAGATGACGCCCTTCGAGAGGCTCTGCATCAATGCCGAGGTCTTCCGAGCCCACCGGTGCGGGCCGAAACAGCAGGGTGAACTCGCGATCATCGAAGAGAGTGACCGATACATCATGCAGCTCGATCCCTGCGGGAGCGGCGGGAGGATGAGGCGTGGCGACGTGGTGGATGGAACCAGGTCACGGCTCGAGAAACCCTACAACTTCGGTGCAACGTCGAAGGCCTACTGGTGGAGCTGGAACATGACCGATGTTCCCTACTACTGTCTCCACTGCGCCATGTGCGAGATCCTCATGATAGAGTGGGGCGGATGGCCCATGCACGTAACAGCCTACGATCCCGATCCCCACAAGCCATGTGCGTGGATCTTCTACAAGAGCCCGGAACTGATGCCAGAAGAGTACTGGACACGGCTTGGGTTCAAGAAACCAGATAATTTCAGTGAAGTAAAAGGTGCACAGAGATTATAGGGATCGAAGCAGGGATCGTGCACCCATCAGGATGATGAAGACCTCTGGGCTGAATATTCAGGGATTTAGATGTAACGTGAAGAAGAACCATGGTAAGCACAAAACAGGTGCAGGGTATCGGAAGACATGCCCTGCACCTGTTTTTATTTGCCCGGGGATGATACGATTATGAAGCAGGGGTAAGATTGCCCTGTGCCGGAAGGATGTACTATGATTGCGGTTGACCTTGGAGTCATCGACTATGAATCGGGTCTGGCCTGCCAGTACGCACTCCACGAACAACGTGTCCATTCGCAGATAGACGACATTCTCATCCTCCTCGAGCACACCCCGGTCATCACCATAGGCAGGAGCGGCACCGAACAGGATCTCCTTGTGTCAGGCGGCGAACTCGCTGCGAGGGGCATTCCGGTAAAAAAACTCGGGAGAGGCGGCAAGATCACCTGCCACTACCCGGGACAGCTCGTGGCCTACCCCATCATGGATCTCAAGAACGGCAACCTCGATATCCCCGATTTCGTGAACAGACTCGAAGAGGTCATTATCGCAACGCTCGCCGACTTTGGCCTTAAGGGGGAACGGATCGAAAAGCTTCGGGGGATTTTCGTGAGCGGAAACAAGATCGCATCCATCGGTGTGGAGATCAGGCACCAGGTGAGCATGCACGGCATCTCACTCAATGTTTTTGAAGACAACAGCCTCTACGGGTACTTTGTTCCCTGCGGCATCACGGACCGGGGGATCGAGTTCATTGAGCGCTGCTGCCCTGATGGGACACAGCTATCCATGGACCGGGTCAAGCGGGCGTTTCTCTCTCATTTCACCCGGATCTTTCATTTGCCCGAGACCGTGGCGATCAGTCTTAAGGAATTCGAAGATTGCGCTATAAACCCTAAAAATACGAACCCTGCAAACCACATCAGGCAAGACATTGAGGTAGATGGACATGAGAAAGAAAATTCTTGAAAAACCCTCGTGGCTCAGAAAGAGCCTTCCCCTGGACGAGACCACTAAGCGGGTTGAGGCAGGGCTCTCTGTCAGGAAGCTCCACACCATCTGCCAGGAGG
>DSBG01000101.1 GCA_011046135.1 Deltaproteobacteria bacterium | reverse complement strand
TGGAGGGGTGAAGAAGAGGATCTGCCCGGAAAGAGGTTTCCCGTATTCGAATCTTCCTACTGTTGTTTCAGACCGATCTGTGCACAACAAATGATTCCATGATGGTTCAAAACATGGGCGAGCGCTGCCTCGGCGCTGATCCTTATTTTGCCTTTCCGCTCTTTTCATGCTATGAGTGTGCCACGATTATTCAGAGGAGCCCTGACGATGCTGGAGAAGGAATACGACCCCAAGGATATCGAGCAGAAGTGGTATGATGTCTGGCTCGAGCACAACTATTTTCATGCCCGTGACGACGACGGGTCCAGGAAGCCGTATACGATCGTCATTCCGCCGCCCAATGTCACCGGCGTGCTCCACATGGGCCATGCCCTGAACAATACCCTCCAGGATGTCATGATCCGCTTCAAGCGGATGGACGGCTACAACGCCCTGTGGATGCCCGGCACGGACCACGCCGGGATCGCCACCCAGAACGTGGTGGAGAAGTATCTGGCCTCCCAGGGGCGCTCACGGCACGATCTCGGAAGAGAAGCCTTTATCGAAGAGGTGTGGAAATGGCGGGAGAAGCACGGCGGGCTCATCATCACCCAGCTCAAGCGCCTGGGAGCCTCCTGTGACTGGGACCGCACCAGGTTCACCATGGATGAGGGCCTGTCGAATGCCGTGAAAAAGGTCTTCGTTTCCCTGTATGAAGAAGGGCTGATCTTCCGCAGTGACTACATCGTGAACTGGTGTCCGCGGTGCCACAGCGCACTGTCCGATCTGGAGGTTGAGCACGAGGAGGAAGACGGGCACCTCTGGCACATTCGATATCCCTATGCCGAAGGCTCGGGCGAGGTCATTGTTGCCACGACCCGGCCCGAAACCATGCTGGGAGACACCTGTGTGGCGGTCAACCCGTCCGATGAGCGCTACACCGACCTCGTGGGCAAGTCGGTCATCCTGCCGGTCATGAACCGGCGTATCCCGGTGATCGCCGATTTCATGGTGGACAAGGAGTTCGGCACCGGGGCTGTCAAGATCACGCCGGCCCACGACCTCAACGACTACGAGATGAGCATCCGCCACAATCTCGACGTGGTGGTGATCATCGACGAATCAGGGATTATGAACGAGAATGCCGGGCCCTACCAGGGCATGGACCGGTTCGACTGCAGAGAGGCCCTCGAGAAGGACCTCCAGGACCAGGGATACCTCGTGGACAAGACGCCCTACCGCGTGCCGGTGGGCAAGTGCTACCGGTGCAAGAGCGTGATCGAGCCGTACCTCTCAAAGCAGTGGTTCGTGAAGGTGAGGCCCCTGGCCGAAGCAGCCATAAAGGCCGTGGAAGAGGGCCGGACACGGATCGTGCCTAAACAGTGGGAAAAGGTCTACTACGAGTGGATGCACAATATCCGCGACTGGTGCATCTCGAGACAGATCTGGTGGGGGCACAGGATCCCGGCCTGGTACTGCGATGCCTGCGACGAGATCATCGTGAGCGAGAATGAGCCCGCAGCGTGCACCAGGTGCAAGAACGGGACGCTCCGCCAGGAAACCGATGTGCTGGACACCTGGTTTTCCTCCGGGCTCTGGCCGTTCTCCACCATGGGCTGGCCCGACCAGACTCCGGCACTCAAGACGTTCTACCCCACGGATGTCCTGATCACGGGATTCGACATCCTCTTTTTCTGGGTGGCACGGATGATGATGCTGGGGATCAAGTTCATGGGCGAGGTCCCCTTCAGGGACGTGTACCTCCATGCCCTGGTGCGCGATGAACAGGGACAGAAGATGAGCAAGTCGAAAGGCAACATCGTGGATCCCATTACCGAGATGGACAAGTATGGGGCTGATGCCTTTCGTTTTGCACTCACCGCTTTTGCCGCCATGGGCAGAGACGTGCGCATCAGCGACAAACGGGTTCAGGGATACCGCTTTTTCATCAACAAGATCTGGAACGCCGGGAGGTTCGTGCTGGCAAACATCGAGGGCCTCGACCCTGATCGAGGAGCTCTGGACTCTGCAGCGCTGTCCATCGCGGACAAGTGGATCCTCACAGAGCTCAACAGAACCATTGCCGGAGCACGTGCCGCCTTCGAGGACTACCGGTTCAACGAGGCCGCCGACATCCTCTACCAGTTTACCTGGCACACCTTCTGTGACTGGTACATCGAACTCTCGAAACCCATGCTCGCGGGCGAGGATTCATTGTCAGCCAAGTGGGTGCTCTACACGGTGTTCAAGGCTATCCTCGAACTTCTCCACCCGATCATCCCCTTTGTTACCGAAGAGATCTGGCAGTGCCTCCCCGGTCAGGGAAAGGACTCCATCGTGATCACGTCCTATCCTCGCGAGAGGAAAGAATTCGATTATTCTGCTGATGCGGAGCTCATGGGCACCATCATCGAGGTCATCTCCGGAGTGAGGAGCATCAGGGGCGAGACCGGCATTTCCCCGTCCGTCCAGCTTGATGTGGTTATCAGGGTCGCCAACCCCGAGGTTCAGAGCCTGCTCGGCTTGAACCGTGTCTACATCAAGGAGCTCGCCCGGGTGAGAGAGGTCGTGTTCATCACCGGCACGGACCAGCACCCGAAACGATGTGCCCTGGCAGTTCGAAAGGGGCTCGAGGTCTACGTGCCCCTGGAAGGGGTGGTCGACATCGAGAAGGAGATGGAGCGCCTGGACAAGCAGAAGGCAAAGGTTCACAAGGAACTCGAGGACAAGCGCAAGAAGCTCTCCAACAGGAACTTTGTCGAAAAGGCCAAGAAGGACGTGGTGGAAGAGCAGATGCGCCTCAGGGACGAGCTCGAGTTTGAACTCAAAAGCCTGCAAAAGGCCCACGAACTTCTCGCTGGATGATGCTGCAGGGTTTCAGAAGTGCTCTTGTCCAGGAAGTCATCGAACTCGAGAGCATAGATTCCACCAACAGCTATGCCCTGGCCGAGGGAAGGCCCGGATTGCTCGTGCTGGCCCGTGAACAGACTTCCGGCAGGGGAAGAATGAACAGGGCCTGGTATTCTCCCAGGGGAACAAACATCTACATGACCCTCACCGTGAACGAGACGGACCCGCGATATTCGATCCTGACCGGTGTGGCCGTGCAGGAAGCACTTTCGGGTCTGGTCAGGCATCCCACTATCGAGATCAAGTGGCCCAACGACCTGATTGCAGAGGGAAGAAAACTTGGTGGCATCCTCTGTGAAGCGAGACATGGCATCACTGCCCTTGGAATCGGGATCAACGTGAATCAAACCAGCTGGCCCGAGGACATCCATGACCGGGCTGTTTCCCTCGCAGAAATTCTCGGAGAGGACGTGAACCAGGGCAGCGTTGTAGTACGGGTGCTCGAGAGCATGGAGTCGTGGTTTGTACGGTTCCGTGCCGAAGGGTTTGCCTCCGTACGGGAGGCTTTTCTCACAAACGGACTCCTGAAGGGGTATCGTCTCGTTTCAGAGGATGGATCTCCCTGTACCATCGAAGACCTGACCATGGATGGCCACCTGGTCATCGCTGTCTCTGGACAGAGCAGGACCCTCATCAGTGAGACCATAACCATATCTGCATGATTCACACCGGGATCGTCCTTACAGCAAGTCCCTTCAGGGACCTGGGTGAAGGATTTTCCAAGGAGATGCCCCCAGTGATACCAGAGATGTCGTTCCTCGGAAACCTCGGCCATTGGCCGTTCTTCTCATACCACCGGACGAAGGATGAGGATCTGAGACGCCGGAAACCGATCTTGTCTTTTCCGGGGTGATCGCTAACATAGAGAGTAGGGGGGACATATGAGACAAGATAGAAATATCAAAGAAAAAGGACATGATCCATACGATGAGGGACGGAAGTATTCCGAGGGGACCTACTGCCCGGACTGCGGCGCCGTCTATCAGCAGGGGAGATGGGTGTGGCCTGAAAAAGCCGTGAAAGATGGCGAGCCGCTGTTTTGTCCTGCCTGCAGGAGGATTCGGGATGATTTCCCGGCCGGTGAAGTGCTTTTCACCGGCACCTACCTGGAGAACCATGGAAAAGAGGTCTTAAACCTGATTCAGAATATTATCGATGGTGCGAAGGAGCGCACACCCCTGAAGAAGGTCATCGAACTGAAGCAGAACAGAGGGGAGATCCTCGTGAGATTGACGGATGATCACCTGGCACGGCAGATCGGAGATGCCGTGTACAGGGCATACAGCGGGGACCTGGAGCTGAAGTATTCAGATGAAGAGAAATTCGTGAGGTTGTACTGGCACCGGGATGAATGAACCCCTCTTGTATAGTCCATGCAGATGATTTCGGGTTGAGCCCCGAGGTGAACCAGGGAGTCCTGGAGGGACTCATCTCGGGTGTGATCACGGACACGTCAATCCTGGTGGACGCACCCTGGGCTGAAGAAGCCGCCCGTCTGCTCATGGGGTTCGGGAGCACCCACGCTGGTATTCACCTGAATCTGGATGAGCTCTTCGGGTGGAGCTCTCCCGGCAGGGAACGTATTTCACGTGATGAACTCATGTCCTGTTTCGGTCGCGGGGAGTTTCTCGAGGCTTGCAGGTCCGAGGCACGCCGTCAGATCGAGCAATTCTTATCCCTGGAGTTGAGTCCGAGCCACCTCGATACCCACCACCACGTGCATGGATTCGGCGCGATCTTCTTCCTGCTCCTTGACCTCATGAAGGACTATCACATCGAGGCCATGCGATTCTCAAGGCAAGGATACCGGCTCCTCACGCGTGATGCTATCCCCTATGATCGGCTCCTCTATGAGCTGATGGAAGCAAGCCTCCGGGAGCACGGGATCGTGTTCTGCGACACGGTGCTCGAGGGAGTCGACGCCCTTGCCCGGATAGGGCCCGGTACCACTGAGCTCATCGTTCACCCGGCAAAAGGTGGAGATGTCTGGAGGGAGAGGGAGCTCGACATTCTTCTCTCGCCGACCTTTGCTGAGTTGCTCAGGGAACGGCAGGTTCATCTGACGAACTACCGGGAGCTCACCCTGAGCGCAGGAACCCGCTGACGAACTACCGGGAGCTCACCCTGAGCGCAGGAACCCGCTGACGAACTACCGGGAAGTCACCTTGAACGAAGAAATCCTGTCAACCTGGGAGGCCGTGTAAACTATATACACGAACACTCCTGACGAATTACCGGGAGCTCGTTAAAACACAGGAGCCCCCTGTCGATCTCCGGTACCTCACCTTGAACGCGGGGATCCCTTCATAGAGCGAATCTCCTGTCCAGGGCACAATTTCTCAGGTACAGGAGCATGTCCACCAGGATCATGCAGCCGTTGAGGGCATAGAGAAGAACCACCCAGTCCAGGTTGAAGAACACCTTGTGAAAAATGCCGGCAACGTAGCCGATGAAGACGATGCCAAGGAAGGCGATGCTCTTTCCCCGGGATGTCCGGGAAATATAGGATTTGTAGATGGATGCCGGCCAGGCCGATCCAAAGCAGATCAGCATGATAACCTCAAAGATGCTCATGGGGAACCTACCTGCCTTTCGTCATGGATGTCGCGGGACCCGGTGCAAGGGCGGAACGTCGCGAGCTACCCTCCGGGCCTGACGGACCTGAAGAGATCGTTCTTCAGGAGATCTTGTGCCAGAGTCAAACGTGTTGCCAGTTCGTCATCAATCCCTGTGAGCGCACCAGTCTGCTCCTGCAGGGTCGAGAACTGACCCTCGAGCCTGGATTGTATCTCGTGTGTCAGTCTCGTGCGCAGTTCTGTTGAGACATCGCGTGCCACGTCTGCGAGCACGTTCTCGATGACCCTGTCGAGATCGGAGGAGATCTTGATATCGTAGTCATCCTGAGTTCCCGATACCTCCGTTGAGACGGTAAACCCCGTCACCCGTGACAACGCACGCCCCAGGGGTTCATAGATCCTGGTCTGTTCCTGGGGAGGTCGCAGGACGAACCTGGTGGATTTCGCTTTTCCTGCTGCGTGAGCCTTCAGGCTGTTGTGTACCGACTCCGCTCTGAGGTCCAGATCGATGAGGCCCTGTTCCAGGGCCAGGTCCAGGTTCGGTGACCCCAGCTGCAGGGACTTCAGGAGGTATCCCTGGGCCGAGAGTCGGATCTCGTCCCTGGGGAGGGCAGGATCCCTGTGGTCGAGACTTCCGGAAAGACTGAGGCCTTCGATCTGTTTGAGCTCTTCGCCGGAAAAGGAAAATACGCAGGGCAGACCCAGGATGTCCTGGTCAGTGGTGATATTCGAGATTGTTCCTGTGATGGTGCCCAGGGGAAGGGTCGCCGAGGCCGTGGTGGAACGGATGAGGAAATTGGGTTTGGGTGAGTGTTCCGTGAAATGAACGTCGATGCCCTTGGCCCGAAGGGGCGTGCTCACCTTCTTTCCCCGGTGCTCTCCTTGTGCTCGAGCAAGATAGGGGCTGATCTTGAGGTACCACCACAGGGAGCGGTCAACCCAGGCCTTGACCCTGGAACCGAAGATGAGCCCGCTGACGTTCCCGATTCCCCCTGGTGTGGGGCCGTACTTGTCGGCCAGTTTCCTGGCGTCGTCGGCCGGTGCCTTGACAGCCTGGTCAATGCGGTGTTTCAATCCGGCAAGCTCATCGGAGACATCTTTCCTGGACGATCTCAGAATCTCGATGTCGTTCTCGATCTCCGTGTGCAGTGACCTGACTTCAGTGGCAGCGGAGAGCATAGCCTGGATGCCGCCCCGTCGCGTTTTGTTGAGGTTCTCTATTCGACTCCTGTACTGAGTGATTTTCTCTTTGTCCGGCAGTTCATCGAGGCGATTGTTCCAGAACGCAGTGCGTGTCGCTGCATCTTCCTGTACACCGCGGATGAGTGCAACGGTCTGGAGGTCTTCCTTTTCGATGATCCCCAGGATATCTTCCCGGGAAAAACTGGGCAGGGTGAATCCCAAAAAGGACGGTTCCTTTTCCTTTTCCACCAGTTCCTTCTTCTTTTCACGAACAAATCCCGGGGTTTTCCTTTGCGTTCCAAATTCTACCCCAACGAGATCCATCTGCTCGATGATGAGTTTCCGCAGGAAAAGCTCGCCGGTATTCACGGAGAATTCCACCCGTGAGATCTGAACAGCGTTCGTGGCAGGCTCATTCGGATTCGTGACCTGTATGTCCTGGAGCCGTACCCCCAGTGGGGAAAAGCTCAGGGTTGCACGATCCACGTTTACCTCTGCCCCCACGATCAGTGAGCCAGTCTTCTCGATGGATCTCTTGATGAGTCCATCTGCCAAAACAAACCAGAAAAATCCGATGAGAACCACAATGACAACAAAGGCAGCGAGGCCTTGCCAGCGGATCTGCTTCATGGTCGTTCTCCCAGAAAGCTCAGGGATTCATAGGTCTTGTAGAGTTTGCTGAGCTTGATGATCTGCGCAATCCTGGTTGTGCGAACCCATGCCAGGACCGTTCCTCTGTAGCGGACAACGGCAGTGTTGAACAGGAAGTAGGCAGGCAGGAACAGCACAAGAGAGATGACGAGACTTCCCAGCACGAGGGTGTTGTTCAGTCGGGCGATTCTGAAGAGCGCAGTGTTGTACAGGGTTGTCCAGAGCCCTTCCAGTGGTGTCGCTGTGAGGAGTGCAAGACCTGCGAGGTGAAAGAGAGGATCAAGCAGGTAGGCGATGCCCGAGAATGCAACAAGCCCGAGGAGAAAACTCGCAAGGTTCACCCTGATCAGGAGCACGAGCAGCAGCACGACGACATTGTGCATGCTCATCAGGGGGGTGAAACCAGCGATGAGAGAAAAACACAGAGCAAGACTTATCTGGGAGGGTGCTGCTTCAGAGTTGAGAACCCTGAGCACCCTGGCGATCAGGCGTATCATCGAACCTCCTTCACTCCTTGGACAGGACCTGATGTCTATTATAAACAGGATTGCTCGCAGGTCAATATTGGGATTTCCAGTGATTTCCAGGATTGATGACGCTACAGCCGATGTTCAGGACATCGGACAAGGGGAGGGGAAAAAAGCCCGGGAATGCGCTGACTGCATCCCGGGCCCAGGATTCTCTATTGTGTGCGACTCGACTAGACCGCGCTTGCCATCCTGAATATCGGAAGGTACATGGCCACCACGACGAAACCGATGATGCCTCCGAGGAATACCATGAGCATGGGTTCCAACGCCGAGGTGAGGGCTTCCACCGCGACATCGACCTCTTCGTCGTAGAAGTCTGCGATCTTTGAGAGCATCTGGTCCATGGCGCCTGTCGCCTCTCCCACCGCGATCATCTGTACCACCATGCCGGGGAAGATCCCTGTTTGTTCCAGGGGATCGGACATGGTTTTCCCTTCACTGATCGCGGTTCTCACCGACCTGATGGCATTCTCGACGATCACATTGCCTGCGGTCTTGGAGGTGATCTCCAGGCCGTCCATGATGGGAACACCGGAAGAGATCATGGTTCCCAGGGTCCTGGTGAATTTCGCCACAGCCACCTTGCGGATGAGCGTACCGAAAATCGGCAGTTTCAGTGCCAG
>DSBG01000069.1 GCA_011046135.1 Deltaproteobacteria bacterium | reverse complement strand
CTGATCTTCCGTGGCTTGTCCGCCTCTGCCCGTGGCAGCACGATCCGGAGAACACCCTGGGTGTACTGCGCATCGATCTTGTTTCCGTCTACGGTGTACGGAAGCTGAACCGTCCTGAAAAAGTTTCCATATCCACGTTCCCTTCGATGCCATGTTTCGCCTTCACCGAGTACCAGCGGCTTCCGGATTCCCTTGATGGTGAGTGTGTCACCGGTAACGGAAAGATCTATGTCAGCAGGATCAATCCCGGGTATCTCTGAGGTGATGATCACGTCTTCATCACCTGAGTAAACATTAAGAGCGGGAAATCTTCTCGCAGTATACGGATTCACCCCGGAAAAGAGGCTGTTTACATCCTGCTGGAACCGATTCATTTCTCGCCACGGGTCCCATCGCCAAACAGGTCTTCCGATCAGAACCATAGTCTCACCTCCATTTTTTTGTATATTTAGGGATGGATTTTCCCTATTTCAAGGGGTCCTGCATGCTCAACAGCACACCATGATTCAGAGAGACTCCTTCGCAGGTTCGAGGAAAAACAGTCTGTACAGAATGAAATTTTGATGTTACATAACGGTCCACTTTTATAAGAGGGCAGTGTGTATCTATGGCAGCAAAGGGAACGATCACCATAGACCAGGAACTGTGCAAGGGCTGCGAGCTGTGCATAACCTTCTGCCCGGAAGATGCAATCCGGATAGCCGATGGACTGAATGCCAGGGGAGTTCATCCCGCTGAGTACGTCAAACAGCACTGCAGAGCCTGCACCCTTTGTGCTGTCATGTGTCCTGAAATAGCCATTGAGGTGTATCGTGAATAAGAGGGAAACCATCCTGATGAAGGGTGCGGATGCCATCGGCGAAGCCGCTGTACGCGCCGGCTGCTCATGCTACTTCGGGTATCCCATCACCCCTCAGAACGAGATCCCGGAATACATGTCTCGTCGGATGGATGAAGTCGGAAGGGTCTTCCTGCAAGGTGAAAGCGAAATAGCATCCATCAACATGGTGCTCGGTGCTGCGGCGGCCGGTGTCAGAGCAATGACGAGTTCCTCCTCTCCGGGAATCAGCC
This sequence comes from Deltaproteobacteria bacterium, assembly GCA_011046135.1. Taxonomy (GTDB): domain Bacteria; phylum Desulfobacterota; class Desulfomonilia; order UBA1062; family UBA1062; genus DSBG01. The sequence continues at coordinate 7,412 of DSBG01000069.1, read as the reverse complement.
TGAAACAGGAAGGGCTTTCATTCCTCGCCGCCATGGAACTTCCCGCAGTCATTATCAACATAAACCGGGGCGGGCCTGGTTTGGGTAACATCGCTCCCAGCCAGGGTGACTACTACCAGGCCACTCGTGGGGGGGGACACGGGGATTACCGCATGCCGGTGTATGCTCCGGCCACAATCCAGGAGCTCTATGATTTCACCATGGAGTCCTTCGACGTCGCGGATATCTACCGCACTCCAGTCATGATCCTGGGTGACGGCATGATGGGGCAGCTTGTGGAGCCAATCATTGTCCACGAACGTGAAGAAATCGATCTCCCCCCGAAGGACTACATCCTGAATGGCGCACAGGAAAGACCTTCACGCATCATCAAGTCTCTGATCCTCGATACCAGAGAGATGGAAGAGCATAACTGGAAGTTGAAACGCAAATACGACCTCATGAGAACCCTGTTGCCCCGCTATGAAGAATTCATGACCGACGATGCCAAGCTCGTCATTATCGCTTACGGCACTGCAGCTAGAATTGCCAAAGGAGCAGTGAAGAGGGTGAGGAGCAATGGACTGAAGGTCGGTCTTTTCAGGCCCATCACCGTGTGGCCATTCCCCGATGAAGCCGTCCTGAGCCTCACAAAGAAAAGCAAAGTTTTTCTCGTGTTCGAAATGAGCACGGGCCAGATGGTCGACGACGTCCGGCTCGCAGTGAGCGGCAGGGTTGACTGTGAATTTTATGGAAGACCAGGCGGCATTATCCCTTCCCCTCAAGAAATTTCCAGGATCATCGAACGCTACTGGATGCAGAAGGAGCTCTGAGGGATGAAGAAGATCTTTTCCCGACCGGAGTGCCTGAAACCGACACCCTTCCATTACTGCCCTGGATGCGGGCACTCCATCCTCCATCGCCTCGTAGCTGAAGTCATTGACGAAATGAATCTGCGTGGCAGAATCATCGGTATCCCCCCTGCCGGTTGTGCAGTGCTTGCCTACGACTACTTTGACATCGACATGTGCGAAGCTGCCCATGGAAGAGGATGCGCCGTTGCCACGGGATTCAAGCGGTCACGTCCTGAATGTATTATCTTCACCTATCAGGGAGATGGAGACATGGCTGCGATCGGTACAGCCGAAACGCTCCATGCAGCAAATCGTGGAGAGAACATCACCAGCATATTCGTCAATAACGCCGTCTATGGCATGACTGGTGGCCAGATGGCACCCACAACAATCCTTGGTCAGAAGACCACTACGTCCCCGTTCGGCAGAAGGTCCAACGTGGAGGGCTATCCCCTGAAGATCACCGAGATCATATCAACGCTGCCCGGGGCTGCGTATGTGGCACGCACCTCACTGGCCACACCGGCCAAGGTCATGGCGACGAAGAAAACCATAAAAAAGGCCTTTGAGACTCAACTGGCCGGTCTCGGGTACTCTCTGGTGGAGGTCCTTTCCCCGTGCCCCACGAACTGGAAAATCTCTTCAATAGAATCCTTCAAGTACCTTGAAGAGCGGTTGGAGCTCGAGTATCCCCTCGGAGTCATGAAAGAAGTCACCACCGAAAAGGGGAGCTAGTCATGCTGCAGAAAACGATCATGAGTGGAATTGGCGGACAGGGAATTCTCTTCTCCGGCCTCTGCCTCGCATGGGGCGCGATGCTGGAAGGACACTACGTGACCTACCTTCCCTCCTACGGTGCTGAGATGCGCGGAGGAGTGACATCATGCACCATCGCCATCTCAGATGAAGAAATCGCATCCCCGGTTGCGTCTTCTCCGGATTATCTCGTCGTCATGGACAATGAATCGCTCAGGAGGCTCCAGAACCAGAGCGCCTCAGGTGGAGAGATTTTCATCAATACAAGTATCGTGAAGGACAGACCGGTACGCGGTGACATCGATCTCGTCGAAATTCCGGTCAATGACCTTGCAAAAAAAACCGTTGGCGAACAGTATGCAAATATGGTCATGCTCGGTGCCTTCGTGAGCAAGACCCACCAGATAAAAGTATCCTCCATCATCGACAACATCGAGATCATCCTCGGCAAGTCCAAGATGCGATTCAAGGACAAAAACATCGAGGCCCTGCAGGTTGGATACGACTTCTTTGCAAAGGAGATGTAGAACATGCCCGTGAAGCAATTGCGACTCGAAACCGCCAACGTTTCCGGTAAACTCTCGTACCTCAGCGATATCCTGGGTAAACATGGTGTAAACATTCGCGCAATATCCGTAGGGCAGGAATCAACGGAGATATCCTCTATCTGCATCGTGGTGGATGACCCCAAAAAAGCAAAAAACGCCCTCACTACCGAGGAGATAGAATTCATTGAAACCGATGTACTCGCCGTGGAGATGCCGGATCACCCCGGTGGCATGAATGCGGTGCTGAAACCTCTACGGGACGCAAAAATCAATGCCATTACCATGTATCCCTATATCGGGCGGGCCTCCAACCCGATCATTATCATGGAGGTTGACAACCCGAAGACAGCCACCGAGGTACTCAAGAGAAACTGGGTTAAGCTCTGGGACAAGGAAGTCTACCGACTCTAATCTTTTCGGCTCGAGGGAATCAACTCGATTGCTGAATCCGATCCTGCCTGCATCCGCGTGATATGCTTCAGGGTCGAGATCCCTACACGAACAACCGTATCATACGCATGCGCAGCAGACACGATAAGGCCTATCCCCCCGGGCAGGATTCGTGATTTTCTCCGGGAGGGAAGAAATCTTGTCATCAGCCTCCGCATTCCTCTGTCGAGCCCCTTGTTGAGGTATCCTCTTGGGAGGGTTCCGGTCACGTAGTTCTTAACGATCGCCGATGAACTGTTCGAATCTGCCTCGTCAGCGATACCGAACGCCTCTCCCAAGATCTGGATAATGAATTCTTCCTCCGTTGAATCCTCCGAGAAGAATGAGCACCCCCTGAGGTGACACAGTGCCATGATAAGGGTGATGCTCTGGTCAAGGACAAAAAAGTTTTCGATGGAGACGAGCGCCAGAGAGATGATGGTTCCGATTCCGGGGACAATGGAAGGTGAATTGATGAGGGAATTCCTGATAGCCTGTGATTGAGCCATCTTTTCAATGAGATCCTGCGAGACGATGGATATCCCCTTGACAGAGATATCCTTCTTGCCCTCCTCGGCAAGAAGTTCAGCCTTTTTCCGGTTACCCCGTGCAAGATTTCGGATCAGAAGACGAAACTGATCCCCAAAGGATTCCAGTAGGGGGGATTGTCTGTGATCACCTGCATTCATGTACGCAAACCCGATTGACACCCTCTGTCTCTTGATAATATACAATCCACTGATTCTATGGTATTTAACGGGATGTCCGGGTATTTGTAAAGGGATTAAGGAAGGTATGAATTCGCATTCTCCATTCCTCTGTCCTTTTTCGAACATCGTCACGATTGACATGAACCGAAGAACATATCATGCAAGGAGGAACTACCAATGGAAATCAAGTCCATCAAAGATTTGGACTTACGCGCAAAGAATGTGTTGATCAGGGTGGACTTCAATGTTCCCCTCGACGACAATTCCGGCATCACGGACGATGCCCGCATCCGGGCAGTACTCCCGACGATCCAGTATGCCGTGGATTCCAAGGCCAAGGTCGTACTCATGTCACATCTTGGCAGACCAAAGGGAACTGTGGATAAGAAGAAGAGCCTTCTCCCAGTTGCACGGAGGCTCTCGGAACTGATGGGAACAAAGGTCGATATGGCCCCTGATTGTGTCGGAGATAAGGTAAACACCCTGGTGGACAACCTGAATCCCGGGGACGTCCTTCTCCTGGAAAACCTTCGGTTTCATATCGGAGAGGAGAAAAACGATCCCGAATTCGCTCAAAGGCTCGCTTCCCTAGGAGAATGTTTCGTCAACGACGCTTTTGCAACTGCCCACCGGGCACACGCATCAAACGTTGGTGTGTGTGACCATATCTCCGAAAAGGCAGCAGGATTTCTGCTGCTCAGAGAGGTGGAATACATCAACAGGGCACTCAAAAACCCACAACGGCCCTTTGCTGCCGTAGTAGGTGGCGCAAAGGTATCGGGAAAGCTCGAAATCATCGAGAACCTCCTTGAGCGTATTGACAAGATCATTATCGGTGGAGGGATGGCGTTCACCTTTGTGAAAGCCCTGGGCCAGGACATCGGAAAGTCCCTGGTGGAGGATGACCTCGTGGAGACCGCACGTTTCATCATGGCCAAGGCCAAGGAGAAAGGGGTGAAACTCTACCTGCCCGTCGACTGTATCTGTGCCCCTGAAGCCAAAGAGGGAACCGCCACCGTGGTCAAGACTATTCAGGAAATCCCCCCGGAACTCATGGGTCTGGATATCGGTCCAGCTTCTGCGGCACTCTTCTCCGTGGCGCTGGATGACTGCAGTACCATCGTGTGGAACGGACCAATGGGTATGTTCGAACTCGATGACTTTGCCCACGGCACGAAGTCCATCATAGAAAAAATCGCTGCATCAAACGCATTGACCATCGTGGGTGGAGGTGATACAGATGCGGCACTTCATAAAAGCAATCTCGAGGACAAGATAGATTTCATATCCACAGCTGGTGGCGCGTTCCTTGAGATGCTCGGCGGGAGAGAACTTCCGGGTGTCAAGGTCCTGGAAGAATAAGGTTGAAGGCATGAGAAAACCCCTGGTAGCTGGGAACTGGAAAATGTTCAAGACCAGAGAAGAAGCTCAACGCTTTTCATCGGAGCTTGTGCCTCTCGTCACCGGTCTGAGTGATACAGAGGTGCTCATCTGTCCCCCGTACCTCTACATCCATCAGTTGGTAGAAGCATTCGAAGGTACACCGATTCAGATCGGGGCTCAGAACGTCTTCTGGCAGGATCAGGGGGCATTCACAGGAGAGGTCGGCCCAGCAATGCTCGAGAGCGTTGGTGCCACCTATGCAATCGTAGGACACTCAGAGAGGAGACAGTATTTCTCCGAGACGGACGAGATTGTGAATAAAAAAATACAGGCGGTCCTTTCCTCGTCTCTCCATCCCATTGTATGCGTGGGTGAAACCCTCGATGAGCGAGAGCAGGGAAAGACATCCACCGTGATTCAGAACCAGGTCATGCGAGGACTCTCCCAGATCAACGAGAAGCAGGCGCAGGCTCTCGTGATCGCCTATGAACCGGTCTGGGCAATTGGAACAGGTAAAACCGCCACCCCTCAGATCGCCCAGGAGGTTCACGCTCACATCAGGGAGATTCTCTCACGCCTCTTTGGAAAAACTGTTGCGAATACCATACGTGTCCTCTATGGTGGGAGCGTGAAACCGGATACGATTGATGCCCTCATGGCCATGCAGGATATTGATGGTGCACTCGTTGGAGGAGCGAGCCTGGATGTGGCGTCATTTGCGACAATACTTGGATGTAAAGGATGAGATTACTATGTACGCACTTCTGCTGACCATTCACATACTGGTTTCTATCTGCCTGATTGTCGCGGTTCTTCTCCAGTCAGGAAAAGGAGCGGATATCGGTGCAGTATTCGGCGGAGCAGGCTCCCAGGCGCTCTTTGGAAGCGCGGGTCCTGCTGACTTTCTAAACAAAGCGACCAGGATACTGGTGATCGTTTTCATGCTCTCTTCCCTGACGCTGGGATACGTTGCCTTCGACAGGCCATCTAGGAGTGTGATGCAACCGGAGACGATGGAGGCCCTCCCTGTCCCCGCGCCGTCACTTCCATCTGAACCAGCAGAGTGAGGCTGGTCACGGGAGATTTCTCTCAGCAGATCATTCATCACGGTGGCCAGGAAACCCCGCATGTGTGATGAAAGGCTGATCCTCTCTCCGGTGTGTCAGATTAGAGCCCTGTCTTTTTTGGCCTGACACCCCATCAGGGTTTCTCGACGTTTTTTCTGTCATGGAACATAATGGCATCCCTGATCATGACAACATCCCTACCATGAAAATCCCTTCCAAGAGACCACCATCCTGGAAACCGCGTCTCGTTTGACATGGCTATCCATTGATGATAGCTCTAACAGCGACTTTCATACTCACAAGGGAGAAGAACCGTGTACTGGGAAAGAGATTCCGAGACAATGCCGAGGGACCGGCTTGAAGAACTCCAGCTCACACGACTCAGGGAAACCATCGAACGGGCATCCAAGGCCCCTTTTTACGAGAAGGCAGGCCTTCGGGACTACTCCATCTCTTCGGTATCTGATATCACCAAGCTTCCTTTTACCACGAAACAGGATCTTCGTGATGCCTATCCTTACGGAATGATAAGTGTTCCCCTGGAGGAAGTGGTGAGGCTTCACTCTTCATCGGGAACAACGGGTATCCCCACGGTTGTCTACCATTCCCGGGGAGACATCCAGCGGTGGACAGAGCTCGTTTGCCGTTGCCTGTTCATGATTGGAGTGAGAAAACACGACGTCTTTCAGAATATGATAGGATACGGGTTATTTACCGGCGGGTTGGGCCTCCACTACGGCGCAGAGCGTCTGGGGTGCCTCACAATCCCGACCGGACCGGGCAACACCAAGCGTCAGCTCAAATTCATGAAGGATTTCAAGGCAACGGTAATCCACGTGATACCGAGCTATGCACTCCACCTCGCCGATACCCTGGAATCCATGGGTATAGTCCCGAAAGATGAGTTCCCCAACCTCAGGTCCGCCATTCTCGGTGCCGAACCTCACACCGAGGAAACGAGAGAAAAAATTGAGAACTTCTTCGGAATACAGGCTTTCAACTCATATGGGCTCTCGGAGATGAACGGTCCAGGGGTTGCCTTTGAGTGTCCCGAAAAAAACGGTATGCACATCTGGGAAGATGCCTTCCTTGTGGAGATCCTCGATCCCGATACGCTCAAGCCCGTTGGAACAGGCGAGCACGGTGAGCTTGTCATCACCACATTGAGCAGGGAGGCCATGCCCATACTGAGATACCGCACGAAAGACCTCACTTCGATTATCGAAGACCCCTGTCCGTGTGGCAGGTCCCACAGGAAAATCGTACGCATTACCGGACGCAGTGATGACATGATGATCCTCAAGGGGGTAAACATCTTTCCCATGCAGATCGAGGCGGTGCTCAACGGTATGAAGCACGTGGGCAGAAATTACCAGATCATCCTGGAATCACGAGGACATAACGATCACATGATCGTGAAGGTGGAAGTTGATTCCTCTCTGTCAATTGAGGATTACAAGGCCTTGGAGTCCTTGCGAGCGAACATCGTCCGCGAACTCAGGGATGAGATTCTAATCAGTCCGGAAGTCGTGCTGTGTGAACCTGGAGGTATCCCCGTAGCCCAAGGGAAGGCGGTGCGGGTTTTAGACAACAGATCCATCTAGCGGCAACTCTCCAAGGGCAGAAGGAGGAGAAGCTCCGTTTCCTTGAGCCAGGATCGCTCCAGCTCAGATTCCTGTGTGATGG
>DSBG01000153.1 GCA_011046135.1 Deltaproteobacteria bacterium | reverse complement strand
GTTATGTAATAATACCTCATAACGATGTTAGGGGCAAGCAAAATAACACAATTGGTCCATAATTATTTAATGGTTACGTCGAAATATTAAAAACCTATCGTTATGATCTCCGGGAATCCAGGTCATAAGGGGGGTCTATGAACAATCCCGAAGCAACTGCCCAGGCACTTTCCCTGCTGCGCTCAGGTGATCCATTCCAGTGGTATGTCATCACCCTGCTCGCGCTCACCGTGTATGTATACAACAACGAGTTCTCCAAGAAAAACAGGAAGGGTATCGCCGCGGGTCTCTCCCTGTACATGGTTCACTGGTTTGTGGAAATCGTGAACGCACTCATTCAGTATTTCTCAGGACACGCCCTCTGGACCGTTCCCTCGGGGACAGCATTTCTCATTCTTATCGGTGTCGGGGTTGAAATCAGCCTCATGTTTTCCATCGCCGGGCTCGTATTCAGCAAGCTGCTTCCTGAAGATCCCAGGCTGAAACTGTTCGGGATCAATAACCGGCTTTTGTTCGCCATCGGATGTGCCGCGTTCTACTCGATCTTCGAAATCTTCCTGGTGAAGACTCCGACGTTTGTGTGGGTCTGGCCCTGGTGGGGGTCTTTCCCTGTGTTCATCACAGTGTACATCCCCTTCTTCCTTGCAGCCTTCTATGCCTATGACTGGCCGGCGAAAACACAGCAGCTCTTCATCGGGACGCTGTTCATTATCAACGCCCTTGGACTGGTGCTCTTTGCAGGAATTCTTGGGTGGATCTAGCGGATCGTGATGGCTCCGTGCCCGGGTGTCCTCCTCTCCCGGGCACAGCCGACACGGTATGCATCCGATGAGCCATGCAGAGGCTCGCTGGGTACACCACTGTACCTCAGTCCTGAACCTTCTCCAGCGCCTCTATAATTCCTTCCAGAGGTGGGCGTTTGTTTATGTCGTGAACATCGATGTAGCGGATAATCCCTTGTTTATCCACGATGAATATCGCCCGTTCCGACGTACCATCAGACCTCAGCACGCCCAGGGTCTGTGCTACCTTCCCATGGGGCCAGAAATCGGAGAGCACCGGAAACCAGAGGTCTCCCATGGCCTGTGTCCATGCAAAGAGGGTAGGGATGTTGTCAACACTGATTCCGATGAGGACAGCACTGTAGGCATCAAAGAGATCCTGAACAATGTTATAGCCGGGCCACTGGTCTGAACAGACCGGAGTCCAGGCAGCCGGAACAAAGGAGATGACAACATTCTTCGTGCCCCTGTACTCACTCAGGGTGACGGTTCCACCGCTGACGGCACGCAGGGTGAAATCGGGCACGGGATCACCCACCTTGACCTTGAGTGTGCTGTCAATGGGTTTCAGATCCCCAGCATCAAAAATCTTTTCGTCGAACGCTTTGGAGATACACGGCGCCTCCGAGGCAAGAAGGATTATCCCGGCAACGCACAGGATCACAGACAGGAGCCGTTGGTTTCTCACTCTCTTCATTGCTGAACTCCTCACAGAGAAAGAACCATCTTCAGAAATTCTTCGGCATCATCAAACCCACCCGCATCCGAGTACAACACGTCGATCTTGCCACCCTTATGGAGGCGCAGAACAACATAGTGCGGAGTCAAAACCCCGCTGAGGGCATTGGTGGCTGCGGAATCTCTGTCATCGAGAAGGGGAAACGCGACGGAATATTTTTCCCTGAAGATCTTGACCTCGAAGGGAGAATTTCCCACGCCGATGCCGATTAGTTTCAGTCTGTCTTTCAGGTCTTTCCTGCCGGTGATGATCTCGAAGAGCCTGTTTGCTTCAGGTGCGTGTTTCTGGCAGTGAGGGCAGTACATGCTGAATATCTCGATGAGGAGCAGTTCCGCATCGATCTGGTTGATAAAAAACTGGGCATCCTTATCCTTGAGCCCCAGATACTTCCTGGCAGAAGGATCTTCCGGGCTGTAGAGCCTGAGCTTTTCAAGGGCCTGTGCATAATCCGGCGCATTTTCTTGAGCCTGCACGGCACTTGTCGCCAAAAGGACACTACTTAAAGCGGCAAAGAAGAGAACGAGTGATCTTTTCCCCATGGTGCCCTCCTTAAGAAAACTTCTCCCCAACATGAACTCGTTGGGAGAGATTCAGGATGCACAGTTTTACCAGTTTTCTCCCAGAAGCTCGAAGTAGTCGCGCGGATGGGCACATGCGGCACAGGTTGCCGGAGCTTCTGGGCCTTCGTGGAGATACCCGCAGTTTATGCATCTCCAGACCACGGTCTTTTCCCGCTTGAACACTCTTCCAGCCTCGATGTTCTCCGCAAGGCCCCGATAGCGTTTCTCGTGCTGCCTTTCTGCTACACAGACGGCATCCCACACCTTGGCTATGGCTTCGAATCCCTCCTGCCTGGCGATCTTGGCAAAGCCGGGATACATCTCAGACTGCTCATAATGTTCACCGGCTTCTGCTTCCTTGAGATTTTCCAGGGTGCTCCCGATAACCCCGGCAGGAAAGCGTGCCTGAATCTCAACCTCTCCACCCTCGAGAAACTTGAAGAATCGCTTCGCATGCTCCTTTTCCTGATTTGCCGTCTCTTCGAAAATTGCTGCAATCTGTACATAGCCTTCTTTGCGTGCCTTACTGGCAAAGTAGGTATATCGGTTCCTGGCCTGAGACTCTCCTGCAAAGGATGTGAGGAGATTTTTTTCCGTCTGTGTTCCCTTCAATTTTCCCATATTCTCCCTCCTACTTGTTATGAAATGGTTTCGCTCGTATCAAACACGGAACCTCTATCAGCTTCCATGCTTCCACGCTTCTTTTTGCACTCAGGACAGATCCCCTGAAAATCCACCACGCACCCGAGCACCTCATAGCCGCACAGGGCAGAAATGTTTTCTTGTAGAGTAGGCATGCCGAGGAGGGGATTCAAGGGGATATCATCCACCCGCCCACAGGAAAGACAGCGTATGTGATGATGCTCAGCAAGGGTGGCGTCGAATCTGCGCTGTCCCTGGCCAAGCTCGATCTTCCTGATGACTCCCCGAGAAGAAAGCTGCTCGAGGTTTCTGTAGACAGTACCGAGACTCACCTGGGGGACCCGGGCCTTCACTCTCTCGTAGAGCTCGTATGCCGTGGGGTGACTTGTCACCTTTTTGAGCTCTTCCAGAATCACCTTCTTCTGCCTTGTCATCCGCTCGTGCTTTCTTGGCATAGGAGCACTCTGTGATATTCCCCAACGGTAATTGTTTTTAACAGTAACTATTACTGTTATTATGGTGCATTGTCAAGCGTAGATATGGAGGTGGTGTTCCATGATGTGGCATAATCACTCTTCTTTTTATGCTATTAGAGAGAATCCGCTCTGTATCAACCATGGCTTTCTCAAGGGATACAGTGGTTCCCGGAGATCCACCCTGGAGGTTATCTGCGTATGCCTCGATGGTTACTTTTTGTTGAATTCCTTGAATTTCAATGCTTTTTTGAGCACGCCCCGGGCAAATACCTGCGCATCTTCCAGATCTGCCTTGTCCGGGTGAGCGTGTGCAGATGCAGCCTCCATAGCCCATGCCCGATGCTCGGGTTTTGTCATGAGATTATCGAGAACCGCCTGCTCAACCTGACCTCTGCAGGTAAAATATCCGAGAAGTTCAGCGTTTTTAGCAAGACCGATGGCATGTTCGATGGCCTCTTTTTGCATTCTGCCCTCAGTCCTGGCGCCGTGGGTGGAAAAGAGCGCAAGCTTCTGATTTCCTTTGATCTTCTTTAAAAAGCCATGAACGGGCACCGGAACACTGTGGGCGTACACGGGAAATCCGCAGAATATTAGGGCAAAGTCATCAATATCCTCGATCTCCTTTATGGGAGCTAGCACCTTGTCCTCCTCCTGGAGGGCATTAAAAATTGCTTCAGCGACCGCCTTTGTGTTGCCTGTTTTGCTGTAGAATGCAATCAATATTTTCATCTGCTTCTGCCCCTCCTCCCGGGTGCGGAGTTTCACTCGTGGTGGTATGAAAAATCTCATGTATCACATCGTTTGTCAAGGGACCCTCTCCACTGGTATCCCTTCTCATGCTGGATAGCTTCGGTTTTTCAATAGCCTTGCCCTGTCTTGCCTGAAACAGTGTTCGTCCATGGTTCTCTGAGCAGATATCCCTTTGTGCATGGTTCTGTTTTATGCTACGATTCCCTGTAGAAGGAGCGGCCTGTGACTCCGATTGAAGTGACAGATGAAACCTTTTCAGGCTTTGTGAAAAATTCCTTTTGTGTTCTGAGCTTTACCTCTCCGTGGTGCTCCGCCTGCAAGAAAATGCATCCCGTTGTGGAAAGCATGGCACAGGAGTTCGATGGCAGTGTCTCCTTCGGAATCATGGACATCAGCACCTCGACACAGGTTCCCGTCGAGTTAAGGATCCTCTCTCTACCGACTGCACTGATCTTCGTCAATGGGAGGGAAACCAAGCGTTTTACGGGTGCATACTCCGTGGGTGATCTGAAAACGTCTCTGCTCGAACTCCTATGATCGAAGGCCTCATCAACTCCTTGGATCTCTACCTTCTTTCCTCTGCTCCCCTGGCCTTCGTCGCAGTGTATCTTGCCGGGGTTCTCGTGAGCTTTACCCCGTGTGTCTATCCGGTCATTCCAATCACCATTGCCTACATCGGCGCACAGAAGACTACTTCGAAACTCCAGGGGTTTCTCATCTCAATTTTCTACGTCCTGGGAACCTCCATCACCTACACTTCCCTGGGCATCCTGGCATCTCTGACAGGCCAGCTCTTCGGCGAAATCCAGTCAAGCCCATGGACCTTCTTTATCGTTGCAAACCTTTGCCTCTTCATGGGATTAGCAATGCTCGAGGTATTCACCCTGCCACTGCCTGGCTTCATCAGTTCTCAGAGAAAAGGATCTCCCCGCGCTGGCCTGCTCGGCGGATTTCTTATCGGGGCAGCATCAGGGCTCATTCTCGGTCCCTGCACGGCACCAGTTCTTGGCGTGATCCTGGGGTATGTCGCAACCAAACAGAATCTCCTCTTCGGGATGGGACTGCTGTTTGTCTTTTCTTTTGGCATGGGTACGATACTTATCATCCTGGGAACCTTCACCGGATTGATCACGAACTTGCCGAAACCCGGACTGTGGATGATTCGAATCCAGAAGGCCTTCGGCTGGATATTCATCGCCCTGGGAGAATACTTTCTCATCGTCGCAGGATCTCATATGATCTAAAAATACACCAAGGAGTGATTCGATGAAACCTTTCTTGCTCTGCACGTTCCTTGTTTGTTTTCTTTTTCCCGTCGCATCCTGCATGCAGGAACAGGACACTGCGGCTCCACCATCTACCGAAGTACCAGGAGTTCTCGCAATGATACCTGATTTCTCGCTTCAAGATCTCTCCGGCGCCACCCGGTTTCTCAAAGATTACAGGGGGAAAACAGTCCTGATCAATTTTACGACAACGTGGTGTCCCTACTGCACGAGAGAGATCCCCTCCCTCAAGAACATGTACTCCTCCTTCAATGCCCGAGGATTCGAACTGATTGCAATCTACGTGAATGAGAGCCGGGAAAAGGTGACGTCATTCACATCGAAGAACGACCTGCCCTGGACGGTGCTCCTCGATTCTGATGGAACAGTTGCAAAGATGTTCGGAGTTACCGGAGTTCCCACAAAGTTCCTCGTCAAGAAGGACGGTTCCATCGCTTGTGGGCCCTGCGTGAACGTGGATACCCGGATTGATGAACTGCTCAAGGAATAACCTACCGGAATCCTGCTGCGTCAGGTGCCTGGGCCTGCTTTTTCCGTATCGCTCACTGAGCGCATGATTTCTTCAGCTATCCTGACAGCCTCAACCCCATCTTTCGCGTAACACGCTCCAATGGATTGTGCATACTCTGGGGTCACCACGGCACCTCCCACGAGAAAGGAACATGACTCGTTTTGATCACGCACCGCCTTGATGATCTCCCTCATGTGCACCATGGTGGTGGTCATAAGGGCAGAGAGGCCGACGATGTGAGGCTGGTGAATTTTCATGGCCTGGATGATCCTATCGGTGGCAACATCTTTCCCGAGATCGATCACCTCGAATCCGTTGTTGTTGAGCATGAGCCCAACAATATTTTTCCCAATATCATGAACATCTCCCCTGACGGTGGCCAGGAGAATGGTGCCTTTCCTGGTGCGGCTGATCCCTTCGGTTCTCAGATGGGGCTCGAGCAGGTCACAGGCATTCTTCATGGTTTCAGCACTCGCGATGAGCTGCGGGAGAAAATAGATTCTCTTCTCGTAGAGTTCTCCAACCCTCCTGATGGCAGGTATCATGCCCTCATCGATGAATTTTTGTGCAGGTATGCCCTGGGAAAGACCCTCCTCAAGGATTCGGCCGATCCCCTCCCGCTCTCCCTCGATAACTGCCTCGTGCACCCGTCTCAATGCTGAAATCTTGTGTCTTTCGTCCTTGCGCGGGAGCCGATCTTTCTCCTGAGCCCTCATCCCCGCAAAATGGGAAATGAGCCCAGCGGCTCCTCTGTCGCGCATGGTCAACACATCACAGGCCCGCTTGATATTCATGAACTCCTCATGAGACGGGTTTGCAATAGCCATGGTGAGCCCCATGGCAGACGCCATGGCGAGAAATGCCGCATTGATCCATTTCCGCTCAGGAAGACCGAAAGAGATGTTCGAAAGCCCGACCACCGTGTGAACTCCCAGTTCTTCCGCGCATCGCCTCAGGGTGGTCAATGTCTCCATACCGGACGAAGCATCAGCCGAAACCGTCATAGTGAGGCCGTCAACAACGATGTCTTCATGGGAAAATCCCCATGATCGTGCTTCATGAAGGACCTTTTCAACGATTTTCACTCTCTCGGAGCTGGTCCTCGGTAGACTCTTTCCCTCCAGGGGCAGCAGGATGAACATAGCACCGTATCGTGCTGCAAGCTTCAGCATGGGCTCAAGTTTTTCCTGTTCCCCAGAGATCGAGTTTATCAGGGCCCTGCCGGGATAGATCCGCAATGCAGCCTCGATGGCCTCTATACGCGAAGAGTCGATGCACAGCGGCGCATCGATTGATACAGAAAGCGCCCTGACCACATGCCTCATGGCCCTGGCCTCATCGATGCCCGCCATCCCCACGTTAACATCAAGGATTTGGGCCCCTTGTTCTGTCTGTTCCTTCGCAAGAGCTGCCACAATCGATCCCTTGCCTGAGAGAAGTTCCTCCTGGAGATCTTTCTTCCCCGTGGGATTTATCCGCTCCCCGATGATGACAAGCGGTGCATCCCTGGTGAACACGACGGTTTTCCTCGCCGAACTTACACCGCTGCATGCCTGTTTCTGCACAGGCTTCGGCTTCATTTTCCGGGACAGATCCTTGAGCGCCTCAATATGTGCCGGTGTGGTGCCGCAGCACCCTCCGAGAAGATTTGCCCCTGCAGCGATCAGTGCCGCCCCCTGCATGGAAAACGTGGCAGGGTCCAGCGTAAAGATGGTTCTCCCGTCTTTCAGAACTGGCAGTCCTGCATTGGGTTTGATGACCAGCGGAACGGTTGCCAGGGGCTTCATGGCTTCAACCCAGGGAATCATCTCTTCGGGTCCCATTGAACAATTGCACCCCACCGCATCGGCCCCGAGAGACTGGAGGGTTACGAGCGCGGAAATCGGATCAGTCCCGTTGACCGTCCTTCCCGAAGAATCAAAGGTCATGCTCACCATGGTGAACACGTCTGAGATCTCTCGTGCAGCGATCAGTGCGGCACGGGCCTCCTGAATATCTATCATGGTCTCGATCACCAGGAGATCAACCCCGGCTTCGACCAGCGCTTTCACCTGTTCTTTGAAGCAGGAAACCGCCTCTTCAAAGGCAAGATCCCCAAAAGGCTCTATGAGCTTTCCGGTAGGCCCGATGTCGCCGGCAACCATGGCCTGGCCGGCCGCAGCCTGTTTCGCCAGAGCTACAAGAGTATGGTTGAGCTTCTGCTCATCCGAAATCCCGTAATTGATCAGTTTGAACCGATTTGCACCAAAGGTGCAGCTGTAGATAATATCTGATCCTGCGTTGATATAGTCTCTGTGGATAGCCTGAATGCACTCGGGGTGATCAGAACACCACAGCTCGGGGCATACCCCTTCGGGCATCCCCCTGCCCTGAAGTTCTGTCCCATTGGCTCCGTCGAGGATAACTACCCTCTCTCGGAGCAGATCCTGTACCCTCTGTCTCGTGCTCACCTCTCCCCCTCTTCAGCAACAGACCCTCATCCATCAGGAGATTCTTCGACTGGCTCCATCATCTCAGCCATGGATCTCTTTCGTGTTCAGAATAGGTTTCCATGCCTACATCCTCGTTAGATCTAGATGCTCTCCTGAAAAGTTTCAAGCCTTTTGTAATCTCACATCCAAAAGAGCACCTCCGTCGTGGCCGGATTGCCAATCTTTTCCTCCCGGGCTGAGCCTGTACTTTTTTCTCACAATGTGGTATCTCCGGGGTACCTGTTGTGCAACGACGAAGAAGGAGTATCGATCTATGAGTCTGAAACGGCTTTTCTATCCTCGCAGCATGGCAATAGTCGGAGCCTCTCCGAACCTGAAAGGGGGGACAATCCCATACTACCAGATCATGAAGATGGCAGGCTACCGGGGGAGGCTCTACCCGGTCAACCCGAGATACTCTGATATTCAAGGAGTGAAGGTGTACCCATCCCTCGATGAGCTTCCCGAGGAGATTGATCTTGTCATCGCATCGGTTCCCGCAGGAAAAGCAGTGGAGACCG
>DSBG01000123.1 GCA_011046135.1 Deltaproteobacteria bacterium | reverse complement strand
TTTGAATACAGGTAATGGTAATGGACCGCCATGATATTTCAAGATGTTCTTCAGGCGTTATTTTTTGCACCTGCATTCACAGATGATTGTTCATATGTGTAAGGATCTCCAAGGAGAAGGTTCCCGAAAGGATTTCCTGAACGGCGAAACAGGCTGGATCCTTCCTGGTATGAAAGGAATCCAGCCTGATCTATTCAGGACATGCGGTTATTTCTCCCGTGGATACGGCCAGGCCATGATGCCCCCCTCCATGACCTTCACGTTCTTCCAGCCGTTTGCCTCCAGAACGAGGGCCGCTTCGTAGCCCCTGAGCGATATCTTGCAGTAACAAATGATCTCATGCTCCTTGTCCTGGGGAAGCTCGTTGAGGCGTTTACGCAGAGCACCGAGCGGAATGAGGGTCTCACCGATGCCCAGGCGCATCTCTTCGAACTCGTCGGGTCCCCTCACGTCGAGGAAATACGGGGACTCGTGGGCGTCGATCTTCTGCATGACCTCGACCGATGATATTCCCTTCATCCTGCCTTTCATCTTGTTCTGTATGATGTGCGCCGTGGCGATGAAGTGATCGATGGCAAGGGAGAACGGCGGTGCATAGGGGAGATCTGAATTGACAAGGTCCTCGACCGTGAGGCCTCCCTGGATGGCCATGGCCCACTGGGCGATCTGCTTGGCCACGTTTCCCGGGCCGACACACTGAGCGCCGAGCACCCTGCCGGTCTTCCGGTCCGCCACCATTTTGGTAACGACCAGCAGCCCTTCCATGAACCCGGGCTTGTCCGGACTCGCATTTATAACCGTGATGATGTCGTCATAGCCGAGTCGTTTCGCGTTGGTCTCAGAAAGGCCGGTAGCGCCTGCGGAAAAGTCAAAGACCTTGCAGATGCCTGTCTGGATCGTTCCAGGGAAGGTGACCACATTGTCGGATGCGGCATTTTCTCCGGCAACCCGGCCCTGCAGGTTTGCCAGGTCTCCGTAGGGAGCGAGCACCTTTTTCCCCGTAATCCGGTTGGTCACCTCGATGCAGTCTCCCACGGCATAGATATCGGGATCAGAAGTCTGCATGTATTCATTGACCTCTATGCCGCCTGTCTGGCCGATCTTCAAGCCCGCTTCCCGGGCGAGTGTGACATTGGGCACCACACCGATCGCCACGACCGCCAGCTCACAGGGAAGCTCGGTGCCGTTGACGAGTTTCACGCCGGTAAGTTTTCCATCCTCACCCAGAAATGCCGCAATACCGTTGCCCGTGATCACGTTGGCACGTTTGGTTCTCACATGATTTTCAACCAGCTTCGCCAGTTCCCAGTCAAGGAAGGTCAAGAGCTGGGGGAGGAGCTCGATAACCGTGATTTCGATCCCCGCAAGCTCCAGAGCTTCGCAGGTCTCGATCCCGATGAGACCGCCCCCGATCACCACTGCTTTCTTGATGAGCCCTTCGTCGCGCACCGTGCGGAGGAAGTCGGCGTCCTTCATGGACTGCAGGGTGGTGATACCCTCGAGATCCGTTCCGGGCACCGAGGGCATGCGGGGAACGGCTCCGGTCGCTATGACAAGCTTGTCGTACTCCACCACGCCTGGTTCATCGGTCAGAAGGTTTCTGAATGTTATCCTGTGGGCATCCCGGTCGATTTCCATAACCTCGGTCAGCGTCCTGGCATCGATATCCTTGGCATTGAGGTAGAACTGAGGATCTCTGGTCACCCCGGTCGGAGTGCTCAGGAGCATGTTCCTATCATCGAAGTATCCGCCCACGTAGTAGGGATACCCGCACGATGCCATGGAAAGGTCAGCATCCTTCTGGAAGATGACCACCTCTGCATGTGGATCGATTCTCCGCGCCTTGGCAGCAGCCTTCGGACCTGCAGCAGAGCCGCCGATTACCACGATTCTCTGATTCTTTTCGCTCATGAATGCCCTCTCTTTCATACGTAGTGAGAACAGATGCAAGTTTCGATCTTCACGGTGAAACCCTTGAATCTCGTAACCACTCAAACCTTCAGAACGTTATGCACCCAATACACACGCCGTAGCGATGTAGATACCGCTCGCACGTTTTTTTCAGTTATGCACTCTTATTAAAATAGTTCTCAAAAAATTATTATCAACCGCTCAGGGTCCCTGTCATTGATCTTGGTCAATGTTTTTGTAAGGGCAGGGAAGGGATGGGTGTTTTCACGTTGACTCGGATGAACCGATGTCCCTCGGCTGGTCCACGAAAGCTGGAACAGAGAGAAGGGGCGGGACAGATGAGCTCTGTCCTGCCCCCTGAAAAAGCCGGAAAAGACAGTCAGTACCTGATCGGGATCCTCATCCAGGAGAACACCCCTGCATGATCGGACGGCCACAAGCCTGATAAAGTCTTGTCTGCTGGATCAGCCCCGAGGATCCATGCGAAGACAGGGCCGGTAAAGGAAAACGGGGGATAGCCCAGGTCGTTGCGCACGAAGATCATGTCGATGCGCTCGGAGAGCGTTGAGAACTCGTTGAGCAGATCGGCCTCCTGGCAGCAGGTGTAGCCAGGGTCAGATCTCCCGAGAAGCCTCCTCGGCCACACATCCGCGTATCCCGCAAAGGTGAACTGCCAGTAGGGCCTCAGGATGAAGTAGGGGGCAACGGGCAGGGGGAGCGGCGTGATGTCCGTCGGTGATGAATTGATGTCACCCACGAGGATGATCGGCTGAGCCTGGTTCTGCAGGATCGAGATCAGTTCGAAGGCCTGGAAGGCCTGGACATAGGGGACCTGGGGATCGATGCTGCTCCCCTCGACCTCGAGGTGCGTGTTGACGAAGCGGTAGGTGGTGCCACCCACGGTTGCATCGAGAGCACAGTATCCCCTCACAAAGTTGACGTCGAATCCTCCCACGTTGTAGGTGATCATGTTCGCGTAGTTCTCCTCCAGGACGTTTTCAAAGGGAATACCTTCCCGCACGAGGATCACATCCCGGTCGGTCAGGCGTGCGTCGGGAAGCAGGGGTAGCGGGGTGCCATCAGGAAGATTGATAAAGCCAACTGGAGGCCACATCGGGAATTCGACATCGGCATTTACCACAACCGCTGCCACAATATAGGTGAGTCCTCGCAGTGACAATTCATTCAAGAGTAGTTCAAGAAATTCATATTCAACATCGTCTGCATTCGGCTCTGTAACACCAAAAAGGAAATCACCATATGGGCGCTGTGTGCTGATGATGGAGACCTCCTGCAATCCTACGAGGTCGGGCATCGTTGCCTCGATCTGATCTGCAATGGCGCCTGCCCGCTCTGAAAAGTCCGTGTTCACGATGTCCTCGTATATTTCCTGAACTTTCTTAGGCACCCCGAACGGATCTTCCGGGTCTGCCTCGAGGGCCTTGAAGATATCGGCGCCGAGGTAGAGGTTCTGCGTCACGACCTTGACCGGCGGCGCATAGGTGATCCCCCAGGCGAACACGGATGCCGGGATGAGCTGTGCCGAGAAGAGGAAGACCCCGGCAAAGAGAACCATGAGAACGTTACCTTTCCCAAAAAAAGATCGACAGTGTCCCTTGTACCTCATATCAGTTACCTCCTTGTCCCTGAACCAGTTCAGGTTTTCTCCATCAGAAAAGGCGATCGAACGCAGTCATAGTGTGGCCAGCAGGTTCTGGTTCACACCAGCCGGTTCGATGCATGAACTGATAATGAACAATGTGATGCCTTCACTGGTGAAAACATAGCCCCGGACGTGGCAAAGTCAAGACATCTGAGAAGGTGTGAAATGAAAGATCGAGGGAGCTTCCAGGGTCCTTCAGGAAACGTTATGAAACGGGCGCTCCTCGTTCAAGTAATGACATCTCGGGTCTGCGTCAGAAGAGGCCTGCGACAGAGGCAATGCCTCCGGCGACGGCGAGGGAGACAACCGTGTTGAGTCCGATGGAGTACAGGGCGACCTTCCATCCCCCCTCTTTCCACAGGGTCGTGATCACCGCCACGCAGGGTATGTACAGTACGGTGAAGACAACCAGCACCAGGATCTGAACGTGCGAGAGCACCGCAGAGATGTTCGAGGTGTCGAGGGCCTGGTTGAGCATCAGCAGCGTGAGCTCCTTGCGGAAGATGCCCAGGAAAAGCGTGATCCCTGTCTCTTCGGGCAGCCTCAGGATCCCTGTGGTGATGGGCGCAATGAAACTGTTGATCACCCTGTCGATGCCAATGAAGGAAAAGAATGCGAGCACGATGCTGGAGATCACGATCACGGGCCAGGCAAAGGTGAGGAACTCCCTCAGGCGCCACCAGACCTTGTTCGTCACGATGTGGAGGTACGGTCTCCTCAGCGGCGGGACATCCATGATCACGCCGGGCGCCACATCGATCTTGAGCCGTGAGAGCGCAAAGGAGACAGCCAGCGCGATCACGATATTGCCCAGGTAGATGGCGGTCGTGTAGGCTGCGCCGAGGTATTTCCCCGCAAGGGCGAGGATCACCACAGATCGTGCAGAGCAGGCGATAAAGGGAATCACGAGCATCGTGAGGATCCGGTCGCGTTCCTGTTCGAGGCTCCGGGTGGCCATGATGGCAGGGACATTGCACCCGTAGCCGAGGATGATGGGAACTACCGACTCACCGTGCAGTCCGAACCGGTGAAGCAACCCGTCCAGCATGAAGGCGATCCTGGGCAGGAGCCCCGAGTCTTCGAGCAGGGCAAGGAGGATGAGAAGGGGAACGAGGTATGGGAGCACGATTCCCACACCGGCCACGAAGCCGTCGAAGAGCCCTGACACGACCACGTGGGTCATTCCGCTCGCCATGCCCGTGAGCCTCAGCCCCAGTGCATCGAGGGGTTCTTCGATCAGGCCGGAGATGATTTCGCCCATGAAGAAGGCGGCGGAGAACATGAAGAAGAGCAGGGCCACGATGGCAACCAGGCCGCCGATGGGGTTGATGAGAAAGCGGTCGATCTGTTCCCTGATATCCGTCCCTGAACGGGAGGTGACCCGCGAGACCTCTTCAAAGAGATCGAGGACGATGGCGTGGCGGTGCGAGGCGAACACACCGGATTCCGGCCAGTTGTGTGCCTCTGCGAGCAGCCTTCTTTTTTCAAGGACATACTCCATGAACTCCCTGTCAACCCGCTGCACGACGTCTTCGAAATCCTCGTCCATTTCAAGGAGTCTGATAATGATAAATCGTTCATTGATAGACAGCGTTTTATTCAGTGTGGCAGGATAGCGGCCTGCGATATCAGTGATGCACTCCTCCACATCCCTGTCATAGGTGGGAACAACAGGGGAGAATTCTTGCTGGCTCACCTGCAGCGCAGCATCGAAGAGCTCCTTGACTCCCAGACCTTCGACAGCGACCACGGGATAGGCCGCGACTCCGGTCAGGGCCTTTATCCTTTCCAGGTCGACCTCGAGGCCCTTTTTCTGTGCTTCATCAAACATGTTGAGCGCGAGAACCATGGGGATCCGCATCTCGATGAGCTGGATGGTGAGCTCGAGGGAGCGTGCCATCAGGGAGGTGTCGAGCACATTGATGATCACATCCACCCTGCCGGAGAGGAGATAATCGCGGGCCACCTTCTGGGCGATGTCGTGGGATGAAATGGAGTACATGCCGGGCAGGTCGATGAGCCGTATGACCCTGCCTCCCAGAGAAACCTTGGTTTCCGTGTAGGTTACCGTGGTTCCGGCAAAGTTTCCCGTGTTGACTCTGAAGCCTGAAGCTGCGTTGAAGATCGTGGATTTTCCGCAGTTTGGCTGGCCGACCAGGGCGATGACGAGCTCATTTCGACTCAGCTTCAACCGTCACCTCGACACGGGAGGCTATTCCCCGTCCGATCATGATCCTGGCGCCAGAAGACAGATCTTCCACCATCAAGGGTCCTGAAAACGGCGCCGTACTGATAACCCTGATGCGTTTTCCCTCATACAGCCCGAGACCGGACATACGTGCAGAAATCCCTTTGCCGCCGTTGAGTCTGTGTATGACTGCGATGGTTCCCTTCTTCAACTCCAGCAGACTCACGAACAGCTCCTCCTGCATGGTCGTTCTTCGGTGGATCTCGTCGATGTGCAGGGGACAAGGTACCTGGTTCCTGCCGTCATGCTCACCCTGCGTGGCAATGGGAACCCTGTTGTGTTCGAGCGTATCATCTGCTGAATCCTTTCTTATGCATCCTCTGTGCGGGAATGCGTGCACTCGGGGCAGAGCCCTATGAGCTCAAGATGGTGATGCGTGAG
Organism: Deltaproteobacteria bacterium; assembly: GCA_011046135.1. Taxonomy (GTDB): domain Bacteria; phylum Desulfobacterota; class Desulfomonilia; order UBA1062; family UBA1062; genus DSBG01. The sequence goes on along the minus strand of DSBG01000123.1, from coordinate 2,948 downwards.
TGAAAAACCATGTTCTTTCGCGACGGCTTCCTGCAGAATGTCGATTGCAGGGTAGCTGAATTCAACCTTCATTCCACAGCTGGAGCAGACAAGATGGTCGTGGTGTTCATGTCCCCAGATATGTTCATACCATACCCCACCAGCGTGGGTATCATCCTGAACAAAGGCCCTGCGGATGATTCCTGCTTCCGTGAGCAGGGCAAGGTTTCGATACACCGTGGTGAGCGACACAGGATACCCATGCTCGTTGAGGAGGGAGTACAGGTGGTGGGCTTGAAAATGACCGTTCATATCGCAAGCAGATTTCAATAAGAAGAGCCGTTCCTTTGTCAATCGCCCGCCACGACAATGAAGCAACTCACTGAGTTTATCAGAACAAAAGCCCTGTTCTGTGCAGCGGACGCACGATGGTTTCACCATATCTTGATGCATATCAATACACATAACAACCCGTGCATGAAGAGTCAAGGTGCTTTTTCATCTCCCGTGAGAAAAGATGAACCCCGGAGCGGCGATCACGTCACGGGGTGTCCTTTCAGCTCCGAGTCAGCTGCCTGTATTTGATGCGGTGCGGCTGGTCTGCTTCCCTGCCAAGCCGCCTCTTCCTGTCCGCCTCATAGTCCGAGTAATTTCCTTCAAACCAGACAACCCTGCTGTCACCCTCGAAGGCAAGGATGTGGGTGGCGATGCGATCGAGGAACCATCGGTCGTGTGATATGATCACGGCACACCCGCCGAAATTCTCCAGGGCCTCTTCAAGGGCTCGCATGGTGTTCACATCCAGGTCGTTGGTGGGTTCATCCAGGAGGAGCACGTTGGCCCCTTCCTTGAGCATGCAGGCAAGATGCACCCGGTTGCGTTCTCCCCCTGAGATCATGCTCACCTTTTTCTGCTGATCTGTCCCCGAAAAGTTTAATCGTGCCACGTAGGCCCGAAAGTTCACTTCCCTGCGGCCGAGCTCGATCGTGTCCCTGCCACCGGAGATCACTTCCCAGATGGTCTTTGCCGGGTCCAGGGTGTCGCGATCCTGGTCAACGTAGGCGAGCTTCACGGTTTCACCGATCCTGATGGCTCCTGAATCGGGGGTCTCCGTTCCCGTGATCATCCTGAAGAGCGTGGTCTTCCCCGCTCCGTTCGGCCCGATGATACCCACGATTCCGCCTGCTGGAAGGGAAAAGCTCATGTCTTCGAACAGGATACGGTCGCCATAGGCTTTGGAGAGTGTTTCGGCCTGGATCACCACGTTCCCCAGACGTGGTCCGGGCGGGATGAAGATCTCGAGGTCTTGCGCCTGTTTCTCGTGATTCTGATTCAGCAGCGATTCATACGCGCTGATGCGTGCTCGTCCCTTGGCATGGCGCCCCTTGGGGGACATGCGGATCCACTCGAGCTCACGCTGCAGGGTCTTCTGCCGCTGCGTCTCGCTCTTCTCTTCCTGCTGAAGCCTCTGCCGTTTCTGCTCAAGCCACGACGAGTAGTTTCCCTTCCAGGGAATTCCGTGTCCCCGGTCGAGCTCCAGAATCCAGCCCGCAACGTTGTCGAGAAAATACCGGTCGTGCGTCACGGCGATCACGGTTCCGGCATACTGCTGGAGGTGCTGTTCGAGCCAGGCGACCGTTTCGGCATCCAGGTGGTTCGTAGGCTCGTCAAGGAACAGGATATCGGGTTTCTGCAGCAGAAGCCTGCACAGTGCCACGCGACGTTTCTCACCGCCGGACAGGACTCCAACAGGGGTGTCACCCGGAGGACAGCGCAGGGCATCCATGGCCATGTCCAGGCGAGACTCGATATCCCAGGCATCGTAGTGATCGATCTTTTCCTGCAGCTCCCCCTGGCGGGCCATGAGGCTCTCCATCTCGTCATCTGAGAGGGGTTCTGCGAATTTCACGCTGATCTCGTTGTATTCGTTGACAAGGTCGACGATCTCCTTCATGCCCTGTTCCACCGTCTCTTTCACGGTGATAGCAGGGTCAAGAAGCGGCTCCTGTTCGAGAAATCCGAGGGTGTACCCCAGCGAGAGGACTGCATTTCCGTCGAATTCCTTGTCGATGCCGGCCATGATGCGCAGCAGGGTGCTCTTGCCAGAGCCGTTCAACCCGAGCACCCCGATCTTGGCGCCGTAGAAGTACGACAGAGATATGTCTTTGATCACCGGTCTGTTCTGATAGGTTTTACTGACCCGCATCATGGTATAGATGATTTTTTCACCTGGGTTGCTCACGAATGGACTCCTTTCTCCTTCGGAAAAATATCCGGCCATTTTCTGCTCAGGGCGATCATGCACGAGGGCATGAGAACCAGATCGGTCACCACAGCCACGAACAGGGTCAGGGAGAGCAGTATCCCGAAATCCCGAGAAGGCTGAAAGTTGGACATGACTACGATGGCGAACCCGCAGATGCAGATAACCGATGTAAATACCATGGCTCTGCCGGTGTGAATGATTGCCCTCCTCAGGGCACTGTGCACAGTGGCGTGCCGGGATCTGAGTTCTCTTCTGAAACGGACGATCAGGTGCGTGCTGTCATCCACGGCAATGCCCAGGGCGATGGATGCGATCATGACCGAACCGACGTTCAGGGTGATGCCAGCCCACCCCATGATGCCGATGATGAGCAGAATGGGCAGGACATTGGGCGTAATTGACAGCAGGCCGTATCTCACTGACCACATGACCAGGAAAAGAATGCCAAAAACGAGAAGGAATGCCAGAGAGAACGATCCGATCTGACTCTCAACGATGTACTTGTCGATCATGCTGAAGATGTAGGAAAAACCGGTCATGGTCACCTTCACAGAATTGTCGGGAAATATTTCTTTTATCAAGAGCCAATTGCAAAACTCATAAAGTGCAACAATTTCTCGATTGATGATATAAGTTATTGATAAGATGAAGAGAATGCTCTAGAATAGCCTCAATCCACGCAAATAGAAAGGGGCATATAATG
>DSBG01000141.1 GCA_011046135.1 Deltaproteobacteria bacterium | reverse complement strand
TTTCATGCCAAGTGTTTTCCTGAAGTGGTCTTGAAAACCGCTGCAAAGCTGCACCTCACGGCCTGGGAACGTTTTGCCTTTCATGAACCGATACACATCGAGAAGAGATTCTACCGTTCCCTTCCTGCAGATGGCGGCAAAGCGATCCCTCTCGTTTGAAGAGAGACTCGTCAAGAAGTTCAGGGGATCGAAGGATACGAGTGTGTTCTTTCCCTCATCGATCACAAAACCAATGGGTTCATAGTCTTCGTCGCAACCCAGATGAACTGGTGAGAGGGTCCTGATATGAAACGTCATCCTCGTGTTCATGGTAGTTCTCCAATCTTTAAAGGGAGATAGGGAGCGTATCCCTGGTGAACTGACTGCGGTTGCGCCTTCGAGAGATCTGATATGGCTGTTCCCATGTAAGGTTTTCTGAACACATCCGGGCTATCTGCAACGAACACAGCTCCCTCGTCGGCCATGATTATTGGGTTTTTAAAGGGATTCATGCTTTTTGCCAGGACATCCCCATGCTTGCCAAACCGTGTGAATGGGGTGAAAAAGCCTTCTCTGAACTCTCCTGCTCCAGGGACGCTCGGGGCAAGGGTGAGACACGCATCAGCATCCTTCATCGTGGGCACGTCAATCTCCGTCCGATCACCCAGTTGAAACTTGCCTGACCCAATGGATGCATCTTTTCCAAAGCCGAACATGCCGATACGCTCAAGCCCTGTACAAATCCGATCAATGTCAGTTGCCTCCTCATCGATCAAACAGAAAACTGCCAATTCCGTTTCAGGATAGTAGGAGCATGCATTCACGGAATAAGGAGCAAACGGGCCTTCTCCCGTGGTCGATGTAAGTCTGTTGATCGTGTTGTGCGGCTGCACGAAAGGCAGACAGAAACCGGATGTTCCAACATCATCCATGGTCTTTTTTATCTCCATCGAAGCTTGTTTGTGAGAAAAAACAGGCAACTCCATGTCTGTGAAGTACTCGGTGTTTTGCATATCTATCAAGAGATTCTCATGAACCTTCATCCATTTTTTCTTTTTTGCTTTCTTGCGTTTCTTTATCGCATCAGATTTGTTCACGTCATGCTCTGAAATATAAGCGGAAAGGGGCAGGTTGGGTTTTCTCAGTGCGTACCAGCATTTTGAATTATCGAAAAATTTTGGAAACGCAGTTGAGAAAACAGCATAGGGTTTTGATCTATATAATGAGATCCATTTCTCGAGCCCTCCGTTCAAGAGCCCCGGGTCGTATGCAGCCTGCCAGCAGAAATGACCGAACAGGGTGTCGCCCTTCAGGGGGGTTGCAAAGGACAAGGCAGGTTTGATCGTGATCTCAAAAAGTTTCACGAGATCCTCCTTCTTACAGCGGTCTTATTTCCTCAAATTTCTTGCCGACCGCATCATCATCGAATGAAAATCGTATTCTTCCATATCCTCTGCTCCCGCTTCCGCCGAGGGAGTCGAGTTCCAGAAGCTTGAGTCCCATGAGAAGATAGTCGAAAAGCTCTTCTTCGTTTTCCCCAAGAATTTTCAGTGAAACAGAAAAATCAAACACTGATCCTGCGGGAACGCGCTCTGTGAATCGAGGATTTTGTGCTGTTCCGGATATGCGATTGATGGCATTCTCTGATTTTACCTCAAAAAGACTCAACCGCTCGTTCTTGGCTTTTTGTCTCCACGCATCGTTCAACGGGCAGTCAGAAAAGGAGACTCTGGTCGGTCCAATCGAAGAGACATCATCCTTTTCCGAACCGCTGGACCCGAATATCTTGAGGATGTGTTCCGCTTCATCTTTTTTTTCTGACGGCATCCTCTTCAGATCACCTGCTTGGAGTGGATTCCCCTTTGTGATCGTCATGAGACCGCTCTTGAGTTCCAGAAGAGACCTCACCTTTCCCTTGAGAGAGGATCCTGGTATGTAAGGTTCATTAGTGTGGGGATGCCGGAGAACCGGGTTGTCTGTCCCACCGATATGCATTTCAGTATCACCTGCGCCGATATGAAGCCCACTGAGAAGCTCAATTTTTCCAGAAATTTCTTTGATTGCAACGAGTTTCATTATACCACCCCCTAGTCTCCATAAACTTTATAAAAGCCCATAAAAGCCTCGAAGAAATTTGCAAAAACATCGAGGTCCTCATGAGTGCGCACTTGATCGATGGATCCCTTGATAAACTCCATGAATTCTTTGGACACATATCCTCTACCTGTCGCATAGGCAGCTTTGGCAACTACCATGTTCACATACGGAAGAACGACATCCCATGATTTCGGGTCATTCCTGGTGAGCATGTTGAGGCGGAGAACCTCATCATAGAATTTTCTGATCTGACTGCGTTTATTTTTCTCGAGTTTTCCCCTGTGGTCTTTTCCGCTTTCTGCAACCTTCTGTGCGAGCCTTTCTGCTTCTTCCGAGAAAAGCTTGGGCTCAATCAACCTTTTTTCCTTGTCCTTGTAGAATACGATCATATCTTTCCTCCCTGTCTTTATCTTTTGTTGTAAAGAACATCCCAGAGTGCGATCTTGATTCCACTCCCATATGTGCTGAGCCACTCTGCGACTCTCGATACCTCATTAACCGCTTTCTCCTTCTCCTCTTTTTTCAGTCCTTTCCCGGTATTTCGCTCTACGGTATAGGCAAACAGAGCCCGCCACTTGAGGCATTCCATGTCTTCGAGCCCGATAACTGAACGCTTGTTCAAACGTCTCTCCCTGCTTGCCAGTGGAATAAATGCATTCAAGCGGTAGAGCATGGCATTATTGATGGTCCCGTTGTCTGTCCACTCCTTGAGTGTTTCACGGATATCAGAAATCTCCAGGAAATCATTCCACACAGCAGTTTCTGAGAAGAGGGTGATGCTGTTTCTCTCCACTTTTGCCTGTTCCAATGCTGCTTCAGTGCTCAGGGAAAGTTTTTGGATCGGGGTGTAAGGTTTATGGAGGCTTATGCCTGCTGAAAAGTGGATCTCGGGATTCCCGCAGACATACGATGAAAAACGTTCCCTGAGCACAACCACAAACTCGATAATCCTGTTCCAGGGGCCGATCAGAAACAGATCATCCCCGCCTGCAAACACCGTGTAGATATCGTTGAACCGTTCATCGGTTTTTAGGAGATGCGGGATAAAGACCGTGAAGAACAGATTGAGCTGCCTGCTTAGCGCTGCCAAACGAGAAACCGTGTACTGATGTTTTTTCATCCCACATGACATGATGTGTCCCAGGTGATCAACATCCGCCTTGAGAACGCCGATTGCCTGAAGACCGCACCAGGATTCATCTTCATCTGCATTGAGGGCCTTGCAGGCGATATGTTCAAACGTCTTGACCTCACCCAGTTTAATCTCAAGCCTCTCAAGCTTTCGGTCCTCCGATTTCTCTCCCTCGAGATACCGCTCGTCATAAAGGTCCTCTTCACGGTACAGAGGGACATACCCGCCGATATTTTTCACGGTGACATCCCTGGGGAGAGAGCCGTCCCCTTCAGTAGACACATCCCAGTACTTTAAGAGTTTTCCGGAACGTGCCATCTCTTTCAACCCGCCCCCGATAAATGCAACCTGATACACACCGAAAATTGGTTCCAGGAGCTTGTTATCGCCTTTGATATCCGCATCTGTGGTTGTGATGGCGAGGCGATTTTCCCTGGTGAGTCTCTGTCCCAGAAAAATATGGTCTCTACACACTCTGCAGATTGATTGCCTTTCTCCGGCGAAGGCGCTTCCTTCCAAGTTTGTATCTGACGCTCTCTTTCCACAAAAAGGGCACATTGGCCTGTTTAAATCGTTCCGGAAGGTATCAAGGTAGTTCCTTACAACGCCCAACCGATCCAAGGGTATCTTTTGAGTCTTTTTCTTCTCAGAGATCATCCCAAGGCGATCCCATAGATCCACGAATCGACCTTCCAGGAAATCTTTCGGTGAAGCCTCAAGGGAGGAAAACCCCAGCGAAGATTCTCCGTAGGTGATTTCCAAAAGCCAGTCATTAGCTGTCTTTTCGCATGAGAGCACAGCCTCATGGGCCTCGGGAATATTCGGAGCAATAATAGTGAAGTTGCCTGCAGCGTTTAAAACCACCGATGTACAGGGAAGCCCGATCTTCTTAAGAAGCATGTCGGCTGCCAATTCTGAAAAGAGAGAAACAGAAAACGATCGACCCCTCAGTATTTTACTTCGACCACGCCCTGCCTCTCCACCTTCGTTGAAAATAAACGACTGGATACCAGAGAAGTCTCCTTTTATTATGAGAAATTTATTATCATCGGATCCTTGAATTTGCTCAGCACTCAACGTGTTTGTTTGATGGTGATAAAGGAACAAGGCAACGGCAAGGGCCGAGGTCACCCTTGAGTGGTCGTAGAGCGAAACATCGGGGACAATTTTTCCCGCCCGAGCTGCAGGGATACAGGAAGTATAGATCATCATCAGGCTGTCGAAGTGCTCAAACCAGAGAGCGATACTCTCTTCCCTGTGCATGAGTCGTTCGAGATCGAAGATGAACTGCTCGAACAGGCTCTTGTATTCTTTCCTGGCTTGATCATCACTTGTGGATTCAATTTTTGATTTCTGCTCAGGGAATATGCTTACGGGAGAGACCGGTGAAAGCCGATATGAATACATTCTCTGTTCTGATTCACGCCCGGTCTCTTCAACGGAAATTGTCTCGAAGAGTGATAACAGCCGAGTCTTACGATACGCACTTGGTGTAATGGCCTGGTTGTATTCCTCGAACCCCTTCCTATCCCAGCCACTGCTGATCCGATCAGCCATGGCGACGATCCACTGCAATGGGGTCTTCGGTTTATGGTGCCCTGCAGCCAGGTTGATAAAGGGATCCTCCAGACCCCAGTTTGCACGGTTAAATGCTTTTGGCAGGAGCTTTTCGATGTGATCGATAAAGGCTGCCGTGTAGACCGCATGACGGTGGGTATGCTGTTCATTGAAGAACGGTTGGTACAGGTCAGCATGTCTATTGAGGAAATCTTCCGAAACAAAGAGACCCTCTTGTGCAAATTTCCCGATGTCGTGCATGAAACCAGAGATGGCGACTTTCAGAATCGTTTCATCCATCATATCTCCTCCTTGCATCTTCAAAAACAGCATATGCCCTTGTTTGCATCATGATAACCCTTCGCAATATTGCTGAGTCCTCACTGAACGAACATCGATCTCTCATTTAGAATTTTGATCTTCTCCCTATCCAACCCGAGGCCGTAGCGGGTATCCGGCCGTTTTCCAACTGCAGTGAGCGCAAGGTCCTGAGCGGCATAGATGCCGAAGGCACCCTCAATATCCCGCCTGATTCTTCCCTTGTATGAATTGAAATTCTCGACATCCAGGTCCAGCACCCCAGATCTGCTCGTGCTTTCTGGAATCCTCCCCCCGGTTATGGATCGATAGAGTTCCGCGATCTCGTTTCGTCGCTGCAGAACCTCGCTGGTTCCCAGATAACACTGCGTGCAGCCTGAACAGGTGATCTTTGCCAAGCGGCACCTTTTCTTCTCCATGAGAAAGAATGCATACACAGCCAGCCTGGCAGGCATCATCCGCATGGTCTTTCCCTGATACTCCACGGTGGCAGCATCAAGATCGAGCGTGAGGCCGAATACCGTGTCCCTGATGAGAGAGAGCATGAGGGTTTCCGGGTCTATGGGGAAACCTTCGGGAGAGAGTATCCGATTCCTGGCAGAGACAAAGGGAACGGGAACCAGGTGAACCTGTGCATGGTGTGATTCTTTGTAGTATATCTTCCCATTTTCGTCCCGTAACTCTATGGGAATTGAAACCTTCGGCGGGTAGAAAAACTCCCGGCAGTTCTCGAATTCCGGGGAGACCATCACGTGATAAATCCTATCCAAAGGGCGGGCATAAAACTGTGCAGCGGTCATGAGACAGGAACTCATGGTCTTCCGGCCACCGGCAATGGAGAAGAACACAACCGTGTCTTCCCTGTTCGTCAGTGCATAGGTGATGTCGAGACACTTCTTCAGGAGCAGCTCATTGTGCTCCTGGGTCAGAATATCATCCGCCTCGCTACCGTGCTCATCCAGCACGGTGTAAATGGTTTCATGATTGAATATGATCGATGGCGGATCCATCCCATACTCAACCATATACCGGGCATACTTCCCGTCAGAGGTCGGCAATACCTGGGCATAGAGCAGTTCTTTTCCTTTTCGTGTCGTGATGACATGGATCTCGTCGATACGTTTTCTCTGCTGGTGGAGGGCAAAGAGTGTTTCCGTGATGACCTGGGGGCTGAGCCCCGCCACCGCCAGCAGAGCATATCTCACGGAATCGCCTCCATTTTAATTTTACCAAGACCGAAGGTTGTCTGTTTTCCGAGATGCGAGATTTCGCAGAACCTGATCAGGGGGAGAAATTCTCCGAGATCGCCCGTGTAGGAAACGTTCCCGACAATTCCGCCCATGAGCATTGCCTGGTCCTGGCGGTTGGAATATCGTCGCCAGTCAAACCAGCTCAGATGTGATTCAATCGTTTCCACCGTCTGGGCTCTTTTCGTGAGACCCTGATAATCGAGGTCCGGCTCACCAGCCCCGTAGGCGGCAAGAAGGGTGGAAACCCTCCTGAGCATGGCCCGCACAAGTACATGGAAGGGGAGGGATGCCTCGAGGTGATTCTGATGCTTGATTCTGAGCGGAGTGAGAAGAGAAATGTTCACTGTGTGTACACCATGATCAGACGCTCGTGTCAGGTTCTCCAGAGACAGGTCCCGTTGATTTCCCATGTTCAGGATTTTTCGATGCTCTTTGCTGTAACAGCTCGAACCTTCAACCTCCACACGTTCAAGGGCAAAGCGGGCACGTTGGCCCTCAACCTTCTTTCCGATTCCACGTCTGCCGACCTGATCAAAGGCATAGATGAAATATGGCAGAGAATCATTCACCTCGCCAAAGAGGATCAGGTTGAAACCAAACAGTTCACCTTTGGCAAAAGATGTCCTCTGATCAGGATCGGGTTCGATGACGTAGGGATGGGGTGGCATTGCTGTCTTGGGTTTTTTCGCCTCAAGCTGGTTCCAACTCTTCGGTTCGATCACGGAGGCATAGAGACACTTCTGGCGCAGAATACACTCGTCGCACTCTTGTCTTTTCAGGGCGCAGACCACCTGTTTCAACGCATGGCCGAAAATGCCCCGAAAGGTCGAACCCTTGTATTCCGGAAGGATTGCAGCATCTTCAAGAATACAGGCGAAGGAATATCTTGCGAATCGCATGTTCCTCCTTAATCAACACACATAACAGATGCAATTTGTATTCACGTTGCAGTGTGAACTGCCTGAAGCTAGTACCTGGTTACCATAAAAAGATATTTGAATCAATAGATTCCATGGTCTTGGCAGTCATTTCATATCTGGCCTGGCGTTCGCCCACAAGACCATGACCGAGATCATCTGCCGCGGGGCAGGGGCCAACTACCTCAAACCACATGGCGTTCGATGTCCCTGTCAGAAAAAGCGACATTCTCGATGTTATTCTGGTTTCACCGGGATCAACCGCTCCACCGTGCAGTGGATCACGAGTCTGTGTGTCTGCTCGAAATAATTGTATGACGGGCCATCGCCGTAGCGGTACGCAATGAACCTGATGCTACCTTCGAATGCCGTGTCCGGCCCGGATTCAGTGTAGCGAGCAGCGTTCGCTGCGTTAGTATAATCGGTGTCCGCGATACCCACGAGGTGCTTGTGCACGGCGTGAAACCTGAAAACCAGACGGGGCGGCACGGCTCCGGCGTCAATGGATGCAATCAGTGCATCTGAGGGATAACAGCTCAGGGAGAGTTCATTGTCGCCACACGGGGTTGTTTTCACGAACCGGCAGGTCTGATCCGTCTGAATACTCTTGCCGGGCATAAACCATTTATTCAGGATCGCAAAGGCTTTGTTCAAGGTGTGTTTCCTGCACAAGGGGCACGGGTCCACGGAGGCATCGGCAATGAGTGCAAGGGCCTGTTCAGGAAGATCACAGGCAGGGGAATACGGTGCGCCCAGGATCAGCGTGAGTATGCACAGGAGAGAGATCCTCACTGCCGACGTCTTCACCGGGAGAACTCCTCGCTCTGCTTCCCATAGTGCCTGATGAAAGCATCAAGGAATGCTTCATACACTGCCCGTGAATCCATGAACCCGAAATTGTGCGATCCTCGTAGTTCCAGAAACCTCTTCTGTCCACTGATCGAATCATACAGGCTTTTTCCATGGTGAAACGGGACTATTTCATCGTCCCTGCTGTGGATAATGAGGATCGGGCACGTGATGTTTTGCAGGTACGCCCTGGTATCATAGGCGTAGCGGGACAGGAGCCAAGATGGAACCCAGCGAAGATGATCGCCTACCAGGTCTTTCAGGGAGGTGAAGGATGACTCGATGATGACGAGACCGCCGGGATGGTGGGCTGCAGTTCTGGCTGCAATGGCACCCCCGAGCGACCTGCCCCAGAGAATGATCTGCCGGGGATCAGAGCGTTTTTCCGTGATCAGATACTCATAAGCTGCCTCGGCATCGAGATAGGTCCCGTGTTCCGTGGGCGAACCAGAGCTGTTCCCGTATCCCCGGTAATCGAAAATGAGTACGTCGAGCCCCAGATCGTGGATGATCTTCACTGTGTCCAGGCGATCACCGATGTTGCCGGCGTTTCCGTGACAGAACAACACCGTTCCCCGTGAACGTGTCGCAGGAACCCACCATCCGGAAATCCTCACCGTATCGGATGTTTCCAGGGAGATGTCTTCATAGGCACAGCCGATGTCTGCCGGAGTGGATTGTACGAAAAGCGACGGGTGATAGATCGCTTCCGACACACAGCCGGATGCGAAGAGCACCAGGATGAGGATGATCCCTGTTTTAGCTGTGTTGGCAGTATCCATAGGGTTTCTCAGAAAAAGAAATTCAAGAGAAGCGTTATCCGGGTCTGATAAAACCCCTGTGTTTTCTGCCGGGAGACGTCAACCGATATGCTCTGGTTCGTCTGTAGTGTCAGGTTGTGCTGCATCGTTGCCTCCATTGAGCTGAAATGATCGGCGAAACCATAGTACAGGGTTCTTCCAAAGACATGAAGCTTCCAGAACGCTTTGGGGCACATGATGACACCGGTCGAGCCGCCGACACCAGCGGCATAGTTCCCGTTCAGGGCACCGCTGACATTGAGATCCGTTTCCAGCATCACATACATCAGTCCGATACTCTCACTGCTGAAGGTGAACCCGCCGCCTGGATTGATCTGA
>DSBG01000067.1 GCA_011046135.1 Deltaproteobacteria bacterium | reverse complement strand
CCCTTGATCCTGCGATAAAGATCCACATATGCTGTCTTTGCCACCTCGATGTCGATGTGTGGTGCGAGGAGCCCGGCCGGAGGCGTGTCCTGTTCGCTGCCGAGTTCGGGAAGAGTTGCCTCGACCTCCCGGATGTAGCGCTTCAGGGCCTCGGGATCCGCATCATAGGAAGTGCCTGCAAGGGAGCACTCCCGCTCCCGAGCGTTTAGGAACCCCTCCCGGATGGCGTTTTTCCTGGCATCGAACGACTCGCTCTCCAGGAGAAATGACTTGTCAAGCCCCTTGATGAACTCCTCGATCACCGACAGGGGGATGAGTTGTCCCCCGCTGTGTCGAATCATTTCCATCTGGATATCCCGCAGGTCGTGCGTCCCATCCAGGAACTGGATAACGGGGATGGCGCTTCGCTCCACGGCGAGCCCCCGGCTGAGCTTGAGAGGATCTGCAAAGGAGACCATCTGCTGCCCGTTGACCATGACGGGGATGACCTGGATGTCTCTGCGGAGCCGGGGATATTTCATGAGTAGAGTTCTCTTTTAATCAGAGGTGTTGCTCTCACGGTCACCTTCCTCGACATGACTGGGAGATCTCACTGTGCATCGTGCTCGAAATCTCCTCGGAAGACAAGCTCTCCCCAAGACCGCACTGTCTCTTCGTTTAGTCCTTTCCCGTTTCCCTTGACGCTTTCTTCGCTTTCTTCGGACGGGTCTTTCCGGTTGTTCCTCTCCAGATCTTACCCCTTTTGGAACGCTGGTCTCCCTTGCCCATCTGTCCTCCTCCTTCATGGAGAATCCCTTCCTGCGAAACCGGCGGGAGGATTCTCACCAGTATTGGTATACCTGCATCTGCGCAATGCTGAACTCATTTTTCCCACGAACGGCCATTTGTCAAGGGTTTTGGAAGCATGTACGCACATCAGGACCCCCGGAAATCAACTCAGACCACGGAAGTCGTGTTTTATAAAAGAACATCTCGATGCGTGGAGGATGCTTCCCTGCTGTGTTCAGTGCATCTCCCTGAGCAGTGTATCCATATCGCGATGGGTAAACACGTAGTGCTCACCGCAGAACTGGCAGGAGATGTGAAGATCTTCCCTGTCCTGGATCATACGCTCGATTTCAAAGGGGCCGAGGCTGAGGAGAGCCTCCTCCAGCCTGTCTTTGGAGCAGGAACACCTGAAGACCAGATCCTGTGTGCCGATGACTCTGCACGGAATAGCTCCGAACAACTCCAGGAGAATATCTTCAGGGGTTTTATTTTGACGCAGCTGCGTGGTCACCGGATCCATCCCCTCGACCCTTCTCGCGAGACGATCGATCAGCTCGGGATCGGACGGGGGGAGAGACTGCAGGAGAAACCCCCCTGCTGCGGACACCTGGCCGTTCTTTTCCACGAACACGCCGAGACCCACGGCAGATGGGATCTGTTCCGACTCAGTGAGGTAGAATGCAACGTCAGAAGCGATCTCCCCGGAGTACAACCGAACCACGCCCGAGTAGGGTTTCTTGATCCTCAGGTCCTTGGAAACGGTGAGGAATCCTTCTGATCCCAGGGCGCCGGACACATCGAGCTTCCCGTCCTTCGGGGGCAGATCCACCTGCGGTTCTGCGACATACCCGCTCACGGTCCCATCGCCCTCGGCCTCCACCACGATCTTTCTGAGGGGGCCATCCCCCTCGAATTTCATGGCAACGCGCTGGCCTGGATCGAGCAGCGCACCGAGCAACCCCCCAGCCGTGAGAGCCCGTCCCAGCGCCGCTGTTGCCGTGGGAGCGGTCCCGTGTCTGAGGCAGACGTCATTCACCAGTCCTGTGGTCACGCTGGCAAGGCCGAGGATGTTCTTTTCATCCGAGATGATGCGCACAAGGTAATCTCTCACGGTTGTGCCGCCTTTCATTGTCCTTGAGAACACGCTCCCTGTTCGAGAAGCGTCATGATGTCGGCCCTGATCAGGACGAACATTCAACGTTCCCGGTAAAGATATGTATCCTGATGAAACACCCCGGGGACTTCTCATCACGATACTCCCAGTATTCCCCGCGCTGCTGAAGATCTCCGAAGCACCCGCACGAGCTCTCCACCATGATCAGGGTCGCACCGTCCTTGTCGAGGGGCACCTCCACGGCATTGGAGAGCATGATCCAGGTGGTCAGTCCACTCGAGTCGAAGGTGATCCTTACCCTCATGATAATCCCGTCCGTATCTTGGATGGCGCAGGAGCCGGCAAACAGCTGGATCAGGATCACACCGAGGATCAACTGCCTTCGAATCATGCTTCCTGCCTGCACGAACATCACCTGATGGTATCGCTGAAGCCGATCTCCCGTGCGTAGTCGAATTGTCTCTGCCAGTCGATATAGGGGTGGGCCGAGTCGATGGTGGTGCGGCCAACAAGGTTCACGGATTCTGCATCGATCGACAGCGGGTGGTATCCGCCCAGGAACCCGACATCCGGGGCTATGATCTCCATCTTCCCGGGGAGACAGTCGCATTCTGCACTGATCTTGATGAGTGCATTGATGAGCACGGTCTTTGCCTCGATTCTGTGCCAGATGGCCGCTGCGGTCTCCACGAGCTTCTCCTGGAACACCTGTACATCCGACCCCCAGAGGATCTTCAGGGCAAGTTCCGGACACTGGGCAATGCACTGCGCACACCCGATGCACAAGTCGAGGTCGTAGGTGGGATATTCTTCACCGACGATTCGTGCCGCACCGGTGGGACAGATCTCTGCACAAATCCCGCAGCGTGTGCACTTTTTCCTGTTCAGCACAGGGTGAACATCGGCATGCATGCGCTGTTTCTGAGCCCTGGATGCAAACCCCATGGAAATATTCTTCACCGCACCGCCGAAACCCGAGGCGAGGTGACCCTTGAAGTGGGAAAAGATGACGAATCCCTGTGTACTGTCCAGGACAGATGCAACCTGTACGGTCTTGAAGTGCGGGTATCCGGCGGGAAGATCGATCACGTCTCTGCCATCGAGGCCATCGGCAATGACGATCGGGCACTCCAGGTACTCCTCGGTAAAACCATGGCGCTCAGCAGTTGCCAGGGCATCCGTTCCAAGGCGCCTGCCCCCCGAATACAGGACCGTGGTGTCGAAGATGAAGGGCTTCACACCATGGTCGTTGAGCCACGCCACGATGGTCTTTGCATAGACAGGATCGAGGAAACTTCGATTTCCGCGCTCTCCCCAGTGGAGTTTGATTCCGACAGAATCTCCTTTTTCAAAGGGGACATCGAGTTCTCTGACGAGAGCACTCAGGCCTTTGATACGCCCTTCCTGGGTTTCGTCCGTTTTCTTGAGTATGGTAGCGATAACAGCATCCTCCGTGTGTGTCGGTTTTCCCCTATACTATACCGAAAGACTCTGACGTGATCAACATGGCTCATGATGAGGTGATGTAACAGAGAAACAGAATCTCCAAATGCGTGCTGTGTGATGGGAACAGCCCGCGCTGAGGAGAAGCCGTCTTCTGGGCGAACGGCAAGGAACCGCTACACAACAGCACTTCCCTGTTCCCTCGTGGTTTCCCCACCAAAAATCACCAGCGCCTCCCGTGCGAGCATGCGCTTTTTCTCCTGGAGACTGAAGAGTCTCTCGATGCGACCATCGGATTCATGGAAAATATTGATGTAGTTCCTTCCCGTGAGGTTTTCTCCATACACCCCTACCTGGATGATGGTGTACAACCCGGGGTTTCCCGTTCTGTGAATACCATCCTCCAGGGGGAACACCGTGTAGGTGTCCCCCAGAGAAACAATCTCTGAGCTCGTCTGGTCCAAGGTAGCTCGTGTTTGACTGCAATCGGGATTCCGGCGCCTGTAAGTGGTCACCGTGAGACCTCCACTAGCCGTTCCGATCACTCCCCAGGAATTGTGATCGTGTATGGGGTCAAAGGCGCCGGGTTCCCACAGATACATCCTCACTGAAAACTGCCCGTGGGGATCACGGTACAGAACCATCTCGGAGTCGAACATCGTGGGAGTACGAACCAGGGGATTGCTTTTCACTTCTGCGATGGAGGAGAGGATCTCTACAAAGATGCCTGTCTCTGTAAGCAATTCCGGCAGTTCAGACTGCATGTACGAGATGCGCGATTGATTTCCGTCGAGCTTTCCGATCTCGGATGACCATCGCCTGCACCACCCGAAGAGTTTGGGAGGTATTCCTGTGCGATCTTTTTCTGCCTCACTCATTTTTCTCTTCTCCATACGCGTTTTCAAGGCGGACGTACTGATCGTAGAAGGCGCACCCAGTACCCATATCCGTGATTCGGGCATCGACGAGTTGGTTGACGCCACCGCCGAGCTTCATCCAGTCACCCCTGCGGTAGACTACAGCACCGGAATACAACCCAGGCATGATCTCTATCCTCACCCGTACCCTCGCCCGAGGTGATACCAGGAATACTTCTCTGTGGGGATCGATACCCTTCAGTGAGGGACTATCCGATGATATCCACACGACGGGCGGTATCTCCTGTTCATCGGTCAGCATCTGCGAGTGTATCGCCTGCCTGCGGATGAGGCTCAGCAGCCGCAACGGGTAGGCAGGATCCGGATCGGGCTCTTCATGCAACTCGAGGACAAGATGAAAGTTCCCATCGTCATGGTCGAACTGCATATTCCGGTAGGCCACCATGGACCTGTCTGCGCGGACGAATCTTTTTTCCCTGAGTTCTTCGAGGGAGATAGAAAGATGGGGAGAATTCAGGGACACCCTCAGGCAGTCCTCACTATCCGGCAGGATGATCCCGGGTTCCAGCTTCTTTCCGAGATGCTCCAGGATCCAGAAATCGGACTGTGCCTGTCCGGGAGCATCCAAGACCGCGGGACTATGGTGTACATAGTCGTGCAGGCAGGAACCGACGATATCCTCCTGTTCGAGCATGAGCCGTGCCGGGAGAATTACATCGGCCCGTTGAGCAGTATCGGTCATGAAAGCATCCACGACCACCTTGAACTCGATCTTTTCGAACTGACGGGCAAGGGTTCGGGAATCAGGGCACTGGTTCACGAGGTTTGCTCCCTCGACCCAGATCATGCGGATGGGTGGATCCTGGGCTTCTGCGATATCGTGTCCGATGACGGGCATCCTGAGAAACCTTCCCTGTGAGGTGCGCTTCAAGCCTGACCACTCGAGATTGAAATTCCTCACCGAGCTCAGGTGATAATAGCTTCCCCCGCCACTGCACCCGATATTTCCGGAGAGAAAGGCTAGGGCATTGATGAACCGAACATTTTCTCCTCCGTGAGAGTACCGCTGGAGACCCGTACCCACAATGGTCGCCACGGGGTGAACCCCTGCATAGAGCTCACAGATCATCTCTGCATCGTGCCTGGAAACCCCGCATGATCTGAGCAGCGTATCCAGAGAATGGCTCATGACGAGGGCCTGGAATTCCTTCCAGCCCCGTGAATGAAGCACGACATCTTCCCGGATGGCGTGACGTTCCATGAGAAGCCTGATAATGGCTGCTGCGAGAAACCGGTCGGTACCCGGGCGGATGACAACACGGCTGTCGGACAGAGCAGCAGGTCCCTCTCCGCCGGGTGATATGGAGACGACGTGCGCCCCTTTTCTGCGAATCCTCTGAACAAGGTGTGCCATGTGGACGGAGCTGCTCGTGAGATCTCGCCCCCAGTTCGCGACACCCCGGGCATTGAGGATATCTTTCGGATCATTGTTGTGTCTGGAGCCGAAGTCTCTCATATAGGCTCCGTACCCGGCGGAATCGCAGAGAGATCCGCGCACCCGGGTGGCACCCAGGAGAGAGAAGAACAGGTAACCGGCCTGCTTTAGAGCCCCCTTTGCCCCTTCTCCGTGGAAGTACAGGATAGAAGAGGGTTCACTTCGATAGGCCTGGATGCGCCGGGCACAGAGATCAAGGGCCTCGTCCCAGCCTATGTCCTTCCATGAATTTCCCGATAGTACCATGGGAGAGAGAATCCTCTCGGGACTGCTCAGGCGACTGATATGCCTGTTGATCTTGGCGCAGGTGAACCCTTCGGTTATGGGGTGGGCAGGATTACCCCTGAGCTTCACTGTTCCTGATGCATCCCGCGTAACCAGCAAAGAACACGCATCCGGGCAGTCCATGGAACAGGCGCACACGACTTCATCCCACTTCATGCCTTTGTGATATTCTGATCAGGACATCCGGGCAACAGGGAATTCTCAGAACAGGTCCAGAAAAGGACTCCCTTCATCGTGATTCTCGCCGGGTAGATTGTTCAATTCGCCACCAGAAGAACACCGCGACTGGCCCGCAGGAACATTCAGTACCGGATGTTTTTTGGTGAACAGAGTATGCGAGGCTCGTCAGCCCGACGAGACGGCACTATGGTTATTCCTTCCGTGGGATGGACCTCCATGGCGATGAACCGTTCGGAAAGTGCTCTGCGGAGATGATCGATCTTCTTGTGGTGATACCACTGTCCGTCTTCGCTGCTGCTTCCGAGGAGGTCCTTCGCCTCACGGGGGGGAAGGATGAATCCCTGGCGCTCGAGACTGATCACGCGCATGATGATCTCAGCTGGTGGATCACCGTATCTTCCCTTGAGCTCTTCTGTTTTTCCCCGCTTCATATCCCGCCACTTCACCTGTTCCCGGTGGATAGACGTCTGGTTTTCCTTGACCACTCCTTTTGTATGAGCAATGAGTATGCCATGTAACTTGTCATAAATATTCAATTGGTTACAGTATGGAGCCGGTACCATCTCCCCTGTGCAGGAGGAAAGATTTTTCCAGCCGGAGAACTTTATTTCCCTTTTTGATACTCGTGGAGGTATTGAAACCAAAAGACGATAAGCCCTGGCATGAAGGACTCTCCCCGGAATCGAGCAGAATACGGAACATGTATCTATTAACCTCAGGGGTCTTTGTGTGCCCACTCAGGCGCTCTTGGGCTATTCAGGAAACAGAGGCGTGGAAAACACGCTCACGGATCAGGCAACCACCCGGTTTCTCCCCTGTTTTTTTGCCCGATAGAGAGCCTTGTCCGCAGCGTTGATGACATCCTGCACTGAGGAGAGATGGTCGTTCTTTGTGGCGACCCCGACACTGAGCGTGAGATGTACACGCTTCGTGGGACGTTTTCTTTTCCTGGTGCTTGTGGGTTTTTTTCTGGGCCTCAGAAGTGACCTGATGGCAAATCCTGTGGAAGCGATCTCCTTCCTGAATTGTTCCAGGTGTTCAGTGGCATGTTCCGAGTGCCTGCCGGGAAACACAACGGTGAATTCTTCTCCACCGTACCTGAATGCTTTTCCTCCGCCACTGATCTTTGCCAGTCTCGAAGCAACCATACGAAGAACCTGGTCACCCACATCGTGTCCGTGCTGGTCGTTGAATCGCTTGAAGTGATCGATATCCACCATGGCAAGCGTGTAGTTCCCGGAGAGTTTCATCATCTCTTCCTTCAATGCCCTCCGGGCGGGAAGCCCTGTAAGCTCGTCTCTGAATGCCATGGCATAGGAGGCCTCGATCATTGCAACCAGGAGGATGAGACCTGCAGTCGAGAAAAGAAACATTGATTCCGCTATGCTGAGTGCAGTGCCGAAGACAGGGAGAACCGTGGCAAGGGCCCAGAAGAACCCATGCTCCTTGGCTCCCGAATTCCTGATATTCCCGAACAACAGGATCGCGAAGGAACATCCAATCAGGAACAGTGCGAGCTGATTCAGCGTCATGTGTGGAAACCACCCCTTTCCCGGGATCACCCCCTGCATGAACTGGAAGAGAACAGCAGGATCGATCTTCACGAACATCGCAAGAACAAGCACCTGGAGTGCAATAAAGCCGGCCCTGATACCTCCATGAACGGTGAAGATTCCCCGCTCTTTCATGCAGGACACAACGACAAGATTGACCGGAAGGAGCAGTGTCACCGCGTGATACACAACAAAGGGTCCCGTGCCAGGGAGGGATCGGCCATCGGGATACAGGAGCAGGGCCCACAGTGCACTGGCAAGCACGATGACACCAAAGACCAGGGAACTCCGATTGAACCTCCACCCCATTAGCAGGCAGACAATAAAGGTCACGTACGGATAGACCGTATTCAGCGTGTCCAGGTGGCGTTCAAAAACATGGACGTGGATACCAAGATTTGCAGCAAGAAAAAGGATTCCGCCTGGAACAAAAAACGAAAGTACCCGTTTCAACGACCTCGCCTCCCCGTGTATGGAGTGCCTTGGGATTCCTGTTCTTCTCGGGAATTTGATCAATTTTCTGTAGGTTGGTGTTAGTGATCGTTGACGTGTGACGCAATCAAGTGAAGGGGCATCCCTTCTCAATACAGGCTCGTTCCTCTCCCGGGTGCTGTCTCTTCTGCACGGGACAGTGCCTCAGACCTTCGGTCCCTTCTGGTGTGCCTTTCCTCGAGGAAACGTTCCGACCCCTCGAGGTATCAGGACACCTGCTCATGCACACTTTCCATGTATCCGGAGGTTAAAAAGAAATTGACCCTGTCGTAGAGAAAAATAATCCTGTTGTTGAGTTCTAGGGCGATGTATATCTCCAGGGGAGAAGAGAGGATCTTCTTTCCGAGCACATGCATCCAGATACTCTTCCTGCTCAGGGCAAGGGCATTGAGCATATCAGGCAGAGGGACGCCCTGATGGGCGAGATCATGCCCGGAACTGAGGAATGGAGCAGATTCAAAGCCTGTGCGTGAACCCTGCAGAGAGCCCTTGACACAGCCAAGGATCAGTCGATGAACACCTTCGAGCAGAGCAAGGTGGGGCAGGAGCGTAGGAATTCCGGATTTCATGGCATCCATCCACGCCCGTGTGATCTCATCGCGCTCTTTCTCGATGATCTTGACAAGCATGTCTGAGAGCAGCGCCCGTTGCTTCTTCGGACTCCAGGAGGCGAGATCGCCGGGGAACGGTTCACTGAAAAACTGCCTGAAGGAGTCCTGCATCGCCCAGGTGTCCCGGTACATTTCTCTGTAGAGCTGCACCGCCTTTGTGTTGGAAGACCATGCAAGCTCAGGCATGTCTGCGATGGGGAAGTATCTCGCATCGGCGGCATCATCACCTGGGTTCAAATCGCCCCCCGTACTCCTGACCTCATAGGTAACAACGGCCAGTGATCCGTAGAATTCACTCTCCACGGTATCCACATCGATAAGCCGTACAATCTCGCCGACTAGTCCTGCCTCTTCCCGCAATTCACGCAGCGCCGCCTGGGCAACATCCTCACCAGATTCTGCAAACCCGATGGGCAGGCACCACAT
>DSBG01000071.1 GCA_011046135.1 Deltaproteobacteria bacterium | reverse complement strand
GTATAATATAGGTTGGTGAGCCTGTTGTAAACTGTTAATACAAGGGTGGTGCCCTTGTCTGGTATTCTCATCAGGCAGAGCAAAAAAAAATCAAAGAACAGTTTCTGAAGGCATGAAATGACAGAGCACAACGAAGCGTTGAGTCCGGGAGAACGGGTTGCCGAGGGTATCTGGGGGAGGGGGTACGGCGAGCTGCTCCGCGCCATCATGAATTCCTTTGGCCCGGGCTTTTCCGACCACATCGTGTCCTTCTTCGAACATACCTACGGCCGGGAAGCTCTCGACGTGAAGACACGCCAGATCTGCACGCTCTGCGGTCTTTCTGGCCCTGGGGCTCGCACCCGCAGGAGGGGCTACAGCCCCGACCAGGTCGGACGTAAGCGGCCTCCTACACACCCGTTTCGCCCCTGAAGGGGCTCCTACGGCAGACCGGATTCGGCCGTAAACAGTCTCCCACATGCTCGTATCTCCCCTGAAGGGGCTCCTGCCACGCTGAATATTTAAATCACAACGCCTTATTCTTGGCGTCTCTATCTTTGCATACACAGGAACATTCTGCGTGACCGTGAATACTTAGATATGTTCATTATTGACAATAAAATAACATTAATGTATTTATTAAAACATCTGAGAGGTGCCAATGAACTTCAACACAAAAACAACAGGACGTATTGTCGGGCTTACCAAGAGACAGCTTGACTACTGGGATAAGACTCACTTCATCAAGCCGTCTGTTCGCGAGGCTGAAGGGTATGGCAGCACCCGGTTATACTCCTTTACAGACCTGGTGCAACTCAAGGTGGCCAAAACTCTGCTCGATAGAGGGATCAGCCTCCAGAAAATGAGGAAATCCCTCATTTATCTCAAAAAAAACATGCCCGAGATAGATACACCCCTCGCTGATCTCAAATTCCTGACTGATGGGGAGACCGTGTTTGTCATTACCCGGAAGAACGCCGAGATCATCGACACGCTGCGCAATGGTCAGCTCATTTTTACCGTTGCTCTGGGTGAGTTGATCAAAGAACTCAAGGGCGAGGTAAAAAACTTGCATGACAAAAAGACGTACACGGTGAGAGTGCGAAAGAAAGAGTATGCTGTTGTCCTTCATGCGGATACTGAAGATGGGGGGTATTGGATTGAGTGCCCTGCGATTCCTGGCTGCGCATCGCAAGGTGATACTATCGAAGAAGCCCTCAACATGATCAAAGATGCCATTGATGGGTGCACCCAGGTTCTACCTCTGAAAAGATCAGGTGCCCAGGCTACATGAGTGGATTGCACAACCTGAAACCTCAGGGGGTTGTAAAGGCATTCGAGAAGGCAGGCTGGAACGTTGTTCGTCAGACAGGCAGCCATGTCATCCTGTCACGAGAAGGCCATCCATGTGTTTTATCCATTCCTGTCCACAAAGGAAAGCCCATGAAGCAAGGGCTGTTGAGAAAGCTACTGGAACTAGCTGGTATGAGCGTTGATGCATTTCTAAAGCTCTATACCTGAACGTATACCGACCTTGTATCGCCTCATATAACCTGATGCCGCTCCCAGTTTTTGAACGGATCCATTGCGATCCCCTGCATTCCAGAGAACAGAAAGTCCAGAGAAAATTCATGCCGCGATATCACCTGCCAAAACGATTCACACAAAATCATGATCTCAAAGGCTTGATAGTTTCTGTGCGTCATCCCCTAAAAAAGCAGCGGGCCACCCGGTGAGGGCAGCCCGCTTTCGTGGGTGCATATCGTTGTCTTTACGAGTATTGACTAAGACTGGTATCTGACCTTTCGTTTGTCCAGCTCATCCCGTGTCTTTGTGTAGTCCGTGTACATCCTCCCGATGCCCAGGCAGATGCCCAGCACGAACAGCCCCAGCATGAAGGTCGGTTCCGTGTTGAACCTCACGTCGATCCACCGTCCCGCGAACAGGAACAGGAACGAGGAGATGACCATGATGAAGCTCCACGCACTCATGAGGACGATCCGATTCAGTGTCGCGATCTGGAGCGTGCCTTTTCTTCCCTTTTTCATGATCGACCCTCCTTTCCTGGTCTTCCCGCCCGCAGATTTCTCAGGCGGGACTTTAGACTGTTATCTCCAACCTTAGTTCATGAACCCCTTCACCATCTCGATGGCAGGAGCAGTGAACAGCCCGACGAGGATCGCGTACATGGCAAAGGACCCTATGGCCTCCGAGAGATACATCTGGGGATAGCGGTGTTTCAGAGAGATGATGGTGAGCCCGCCCATGATCAGGCATCCCAGATGGAAGAAGGGGAAACTCCCGGCGCCGGTGGTCGCTGCCAATGCATAGGAGAAGGTGCCGGTGATGAGAACCACGAACACTGTCACGATTATTGTCTGAATTGTCCTTTTCATTTTCTTTTCCTCCTTTATGTTCATGTGATGCTTTCTAAAGGGCAAACAGCGTGCCAATTCTGCAGGGAACGTACTAAATGACTTCCAACACAACAATATCATTATTGATTAGCTGGTTCAGGGACCTCGAAAACCCTGGAGTCAACCCATGAAACATCATGGTTCGTTCAAAGAACTGTTCAACGGGATTGAATGAAACGTGAAAATCTGTGTATTGGTTGCATTCATGTGCATCGTGGCAGAATTGAACTGCTGGCAGTTGCCTGGGATCGAGGTTCGAGCGGCGGGAATGAGCGAGTACGTTTGGTGCGCTCGATAATCGGTGATGACTGTTCATTGATGTGTGGTCGCCCCTGAAGGGGCCCCTGCAAAGGGATTTCGATAGCGCAGATCATTTCCTGTAGGATGGGCTTCAGCCCTGATTTATCGCCCCTGAAGGGGCTCCTACAACGGATGATATTGTCGCCCCTGAAGAGGAACCGGGAACCTACGGAATTGATTTGTCGCCCCTGAAGGGGCTCCTACGGAGGGATGGAGACGCCCTGCGATTCGAGAAGAGAAGCATGGCAAGAAACGCGACGGCATAGGAAGCTAAAAAGACGATAAGCAGCATCCGGTACGAATCAACGCTGTAGCTTGCGGAAGGAGCGGTATCGGCAGACCTCAGCAGAAACCCCGTGAGCGGCATGTAGATGGCAGTTCCCAGAAAAGATATGCCGTTCGCGAGTCCCGTTGATGTTCCCATGAGCTGCAGGGGGAAAAGGTCCCGGGTCATGCTGAAGTACAAGGGGAGAAACCCTCCGGCAGTCAGGCCGAATAGAAAGAAAAATGGCGCCGTAATAAACAGGTAGTCTCCCTCCTTAAGAAAGATCAGCACAAGCCACTGCAGTGAGCTGAGTGCCAGTCCGGCAAGGAGCGTGTTCTTGCGATTCAGGCTGAACCTGTCCGAGAGATATCCGATGGCAAACCCTCCTATTCCGAATCCCAGCGGCCACGCCATGAACAGTAATCCTGCCTTTACTTTGTCTACCCCGAATACATCCATTACATAGGGAACAGCCCAGAGTCCCTGGAAAGAAAAGGCTGCACCGTAAATGAGGAAGACAGACAGGCAAATCAGACAGAAGTTCAGGTTCCCGAAGACTGTCGCCAATCGCCGGGAAAGGCTGATCTCTTCGACATCCGTGGCTGAAGGATTGACTTCAGTGGATACCGCCGGCCATCCCTTTTCTTCCGGCGAGTCACGCACCACGATCCAGGTGAGAAAGGCCATCGCTGCGGAAACTACGCCGATGGCCACAAACGATCCCCTCCAGCCAAGATGCACGACCATATAGGCGAGCGGCGCAGAGGCGGCAAGGCCGCCCAGACCTCCGATCATGACCATGACACCCGTGAGGCTTGCGAACTGGCCGGCCGGGTACCAGCGGGAAAAAACCTTGAGAGCGGAAATAAAAATTCCGGCGAGTCCTGCACCGATAAGCGCTCTTCCAACAACGGCGGTCAGTGCATTGGGTGCGAACCCGAAGATCAATGAGCCTGCGGCCGAGACGAAAAAAAACACCGTCATTACTCTACGCGGCCCTTTGGTGTCGGCGAGAAACCCCACTACGGGTTGCATCGCTGCATAGAGATAAAAGTAGGAGGAAGCGATAATGCCCAGTGTAACCGCATCGATGTGCAACGACAGTGTCAGATCACGGGCGACAACTGAGGGGGAATGCCGGTGCAGGCAGACGAAGAAATAGAGAACGGCTATGATGATCACCATGGCCACGCGATACAGGGAAAACGTTTTCATGTGTGAAACAATCTACAGAAATAGCTCTGATATGTCCATGTGTGTGTGGTGGTGTTGAAAAATTATCTGCCAGTGCTGACACTCAGGTGTGGACGGATAATCTCCGAAGGATCCATTGCACGATCATCAGCATCCAGACGTTCCAATACCTGTACGAAATCACCTGACCTCTTCACTCTGCTCTGGGAATCTTCCTGCTGCCTGGAACCTGTCTCGAAGGAGCAAGTGTACAGGCAATCGAGAACGTGAGCGGACCTTTGCCGCCGGGAGCACTTGTAAAAGCGAGCGAATGTGGTAGAAAAAAATACATGGACAGACAACGACGACGAGTTCTCGCTGGAATCGCTGCGGTGGCCGGAGGTTCCGTGCTCGATGGGTTCGGGATAGCGCGCGCATCGGTGGGGGCGCAGTCTGCCGCAAAGGTGGTTGTTGAAAAGCCGAGCAGAAATATTCAGGACTACCCCCACATCACCGATGCCATCCCCTCAAAGGACATGGAGCGGTATTTCCCCTTGATTGTGGATGCCTGCTCCGATCCGGGGGAGCGGTATCTCTCGAAGGTTCCCTTCCTGATCGAACTGGAGGTCGCGAAGATCTGGAGCGAGTCCCGATTCGAGTGGAATGCCGTCTCCTCTGCGGGTGCTGCAGGTCTGCAGCAACTGATGGAAGCCACGGCTCGCTTGTATGGCCTGCCCGTGGACGAGAGCTTCGAGATCAGGGAACTGAACGCTACAATAGCTGAATACAGGAAGTTCAGATCGGCCACGGCGGCCAAGCAGCAGGAACTCTACAGCCTGGTGGAATCGGGAACCGGCACTCTCACGGGCGAGCACATCGACACAATCAACCAGGCGCGAGCTGAGCTGGCTGATCTCGACGAGAAACGGACCACGGCATACCAGAACCTGCGGATGGCTCGTGAGGTCTATGTGAATAAAATCAGCGCCATGAGCGTGGATGAGCGAAAGAGAGCGGATGCGCGATTTGTTCCCGAGCTGCATATTCCGTTCGGGGTGAAGCACCTTGTCTGGGGACTGCTGGAATGCAGGGACTTCTTCGGCGGCTCCGTGGAAATGAACGTATGGAGGGGTGTCGCCGCATACAACGCAGGACTGGCGAGTGTGAAGACGTGGCGGGGGCTGCCGTTTATCGAGGAGACCATTCACTTCACCAGGAATATCGTTTCCGACCTCACGCGCACCCTGGAAATGAAATACGCCTACTCCACAAAAGATCCCGTGTTGATCGCAGAGACACGGAAGCGCATCAGGCTGTCAGACCCGTACTTTATCTACGTGGTCAATGTGGGCGACAATTTCTACAGGATCGTTCGTGCGCAACTCATGGAGCGGTATGCTCTCTCGTATTCGGAAGCGCTGCAGTACATCAGGGATTCGCAGGGCAACAGGATCGATCCCGACAGGATGTCGATCATATACCCTGACCAGCAGTTCAGGATCTACATCCCGGAATGAGAAGGGGCTCCAGCCGGTTGGAAAAATCGTGCTGGGAGGGTACACAACGCCCCTCAATGATATCTTCCTTATGCGCTACGAGTGATTCCATGATTTAGTTGGTTGTGTGCTCGATCAAAATCCGTTACACTCAATACATTGAAAACAGTCGATTTGTATGGTTTTTATGTGAATGCTCCGGAACCATGCATCATGGGCGCACATGGCGGTTTTTACGGCAACATGGGGACGCAGGATGGAACGAGACGCACCCGGAGATTGAAGGGAGGAACATATGAACAGAAAACACGCGCATACCAGTGTGTTAACACTGCTGATGGTTGGACTGGTCTTTGTGTTTTTTCACCTGACAGGTTGTTCATCGTCGAATCACGATCATTCCGACAACCAGGGCCAGGACAGCACACGGCTCATGTCATTCAGCACTGCTGATTTCAAGTACTACAGCGGTGGAGAGCAAAACGATCTTGCGATTTTCACCGAGCGGATTGCAGTTGGTGTGGCCAATGAGAACCTGGATCAGCTGACAGCGTGGCTCCAGAATGATCCTCTTGTCCTGCAGCCGCCAGAGATCGAGGAGCTTGGCCGAAAGAATTTGGTGCTCGTGACCCTGATCGAGGGCGCCACCGAAGAGCAGGTCCTGGAGCTGATCGAACGGCTGAACGCCAGCGGCCTGGTGGAGTTTGCCACCCCGGTCTTCGGTACCGAGGAGGAGATGACCCTCATCACCGATGCCTTTGTAGTCCGTTTCCTCGATACCTATTCCGTGGGCGAGATCGAGGCCTACATCGCATCACAGGGCGCCACAATCGTGGAGCGAGACTTTCTCTGGCCCAAATGCTACCGGCTGTCCTTCACATCACAGAGCGGGACCAACGTGCTGGAGATGGCCGGGACATTCTATGAGTCCGGCATGGTGATCTTCGCCCACCCGGACTTTATCACGGTTACCGAGCCGCCGTGGCAGCCCCTCATGGAAGAGGATTTTGAAACGGAATTTCCCCAGGATGTCGTGGTCTATGATGACAATCCTGCCGACGGCCAGTATTACTGGGGACGGGTCAGCTCTGTTGACTACCCCAGTCTCATCGATGACTACACCGAGGGCAGCTATAAGTGCTGGGTCGCGGCCTCCCATGACCCGGCCTCCCCGGATCGATCCCCCGGCGATGTGGCCGACGAGACCTACGCCCCCAACATGGATGCCTGGATGATCTTCGGGCCCTATGACCTCTCAGGATCATACTGGTCTCAATTAAAGTTTATCTATGAAATTGATGCCCCCCCCATAATAACAGGGGAACGGTGGATTTATCCTGAAAAAGGAAAGCTGAATTTTCACGTATCTGTTGATGGTCAGACCTGGACCGTGTCATCAACAAGGTCATTGTCTGGTATTGAAAGAAACCGCTATTATATTCGGCAAGAATTCTTCCGTGATATGTTCGGACTTGTTAACATTGACGAGGCCGACCAGGTGTGGTTCGCCCTGCAGTTTATCAGCGATGAAGACCCGACCGGCATTGCTGATGAAGAACATGAGCAGCTATCGGGTGTCTTTGTAGATGACATCAGGTTGCTGGTGTCGAATACCGAGCCCGCACAGGCCATAACAACGGATCCATTCTCATGCCGTCAGTGGGCCCTTCACAATGTGGGCCAGTCCGGCGGTGAAGCCGGCTGGGATATCAATATCCTGCCTGCTTGGGACTTGATAGACACCATCCCGGATATTCCAGCCATTGAAGACAGCATTATCGTGGCGGTGATCGACGAAGGGGTCGATCTAAACCACGAAGACCTGAACCTGGTGGCAGGCTATGACGCCACCTATGACCCCAATGATCCGGAGGCTCTCGACAGCCATGGCGGACCGAATCCCTGGGACGGTCACGGCACTGCCTGTGCCGGTATAATCGGTGCGAAAGCCAACGACGCCGGCATTGTAGGTGTGGCCCCGGGCGTGAAAATCATGCCGGTCAGGATCGCGTCCCGTGAAGAAGGGAAAACACACTGGACAACCGACAGCGATTCTGCTGAGGGCATCCTGTGGGCGGCCAACAATGGAGCCCAGGTGCTCAGCAATAGCTGGGGCGGTGGACTTGATTCGGACATACTACACAATGCCATCCGCGATGCAAAAGCCATGGGCTGCATCCTGGTATTTGCATCTGGAAACCACGATCAATCTAGGCTTATCTTCCCGGCACGGTATGAGGAGACCATCGCCGTGGGCGCCATGAGCCCCTGCGGGGAGCGTAAAAATTGGGAAAGCTGTGATGGTGAGTCGTGGGGGAGCCACTACGGACCCGAGCTCGATGTCATGGCTCCGGGGGTCATGATTCCAACCTGTGATATTTCTGGTGAAGGCGGTTATGCACTAGACAATGATTATGGTCGCAACAACAATTACTGCATGTCGTTCAATGGCACTTCCTCAGCCACGCCTCATGTGGCTGGCATCGCCGCCTTGATGCTGACCGTCAATCCGGATCTGAGCCCGGATGATGTTCAGGAGATACTCCAGACAACGGCCCGCGACCTGGGTGACCCCGGCTTTGACGAGGAAACCGGCCACGGCCTGGTGGATGCTTATGCG
Source organism: Deltaproteobacteria bacterium (assembly GCA_011046135.1). GTDB lineage: Bacteria > Desulfobacterota > Desulfomonilia > UBA1062 > UBA1062 > DSBG01. Next base: position 1,122 of record DSBG01000071.1, on the reverse strand, counting down.
GCCATATACGCGGCCCCTCGCTTCGGCGATCTCTCGGTTTCCCAGTTTTCCGCTCCCTCTCCGGCAGTGGTGGGAAAGGCTGTCTCAGCAACCTGTCGGATAACAAACAGCGCCCCTTTGCCGGTTGGCCCCCTTGCGCTGCGTCTATATCTCTCCACCGACAATCAGCTCGATGCCAATGATGTCATGGTGGGCGAGACAACCACCACCATCAATTCGGGCAACACAAATCTTGATGTGAACCTTCTGATCCCTGCTGAGACCACCCCGGGATCATACCTGTTGATCGCCTCCGTGGATGATGACGGAGAGGTGCTGGAGTCGAACGAGACGAACAACACCTTTATTGCTTCACTGCACGTGATCGACAGCGCCTGCCTGGTGGTCAAGCCCGCCAGTGTAAATTTCGGCACCGTGGTGACCGGTGGCGGCAGCCAGGTATACGTGGAGCTGAAAAACGAGGGCGAGGGGGTGCTCGACACCCTGGTGATCAGCAATATCACCTTCAGCGGCGATGCGATTTTCAACAACACCGAGTACAACCTCATCCCCTCCACCCCGGTTGAACTGGGGACCAATGAATCCACGTACCTCGGGCTCTACTTCATGCCTGAAACAGCAGGCACCTATTCGGGCACTATCACCATCACCAGCAACGACCCGAATGCACCAACAACCCAGATCCCGCTTACGGGGGTGGCTACAGAACCTGTGACGCACACTATCACGGCCTCTGCCGGTTCGGGTGGCAGCATTTCACCCCTGGGAGACGTGTCAATCCTGGATGGTTCGAACCGCACCTTTACCATCACCCCGGATACCTGCCGCTACATCTCGGATCTTCTGGTGGACGGCTCTTCCGTTGGCCCACAGACAAGCTACACCTTCGAGAACGTCACGGCCGACCACACCATCAGCGCGAGCTTCGGGCTGCTCACCTATGCCATCACGGCCAGCGCCGGCACAGGCGGCAGCATTTCGCCCTCGAATATGGTCATGGTTTCCTGTGGCGGCAGCCGCACCTTTACCATCACACCGGACGAGCACTACCACATCTCGAATGTGCTGGTAGACGGCGTCTCGGTGGGTACGCCCGCGAGCTACATCTTCAGCGACGTGGAT
>DSBG01000015.1 GCA_011046135.1 Deltaproteobacteria bacterium | reverse complement strand
GGGAGACAGCCATGACACCAGCGTATTTCGGTGGATGCGACGTGGGATCGACGACGGGAAAAGCCGTAATCATCGATGAAAGCGGCACCATCAGAGCCACATCCATTATCCTAAGCGAGATCGATCCTGAACAGACATCCATCCTTGCCCTGGGGAAGGCCTGCTCGCAGGTCCCGGACATGGGCGGCTACAAGGAGCTCTCGTACCTCGTTGGCACGGGCTACGGTCGGAACGAGGTGGTCTTTGCCGACAAAAACATCTCGGAGATCAGCTGCCACGCCATGGGAACCTTTTCCTGCGACCCGCGTATCAAGACCATCGTGGACATCGGCGGGCAGGACGTGAAGGCCATCGCCATCGACAGCGATGGATCGGTCCTCGAATTTGCCATGAACGACAAGTGTGCCGCAGGGACCGGGCGGTTCTTCGAGGCCATGAGCAGGACGTTTCGCATGGATCTCGACGAGTTCTCCGAGCTTTCCATGAAGGCGAAGAAGGTTATACCGATCACCGCCCAGTGCAGCGTCTTCGCAGAGAGTGAGGTGATAAGCCTGCTCGCCAGGCGCAACCCTCCCGAAGATGTGGCGGCAGGCATCCAGGCGGCGGTCTCGAAGCGGTGCTTCACCCTGCTCAAGAGGATCGGCATGCGACCCCAGGTCACGGTAACCGGAGGCTGCGCCAAGAACCGGGGTCTCATCAAGGCCCTCGCCAGGATCGTCAACATGGAGGTCACACCGCTTCCGGTGGACCCCCAGATTATCGGGGCCCTGGGCGCAGCCATTTTTGCACGCAAGGCATTTCAAGCGATACGCAAGGCTTGATTCGGCCGCAGATCTTCCGATCCTCGGCCTAATGAAACGAATTCTGCCGGAATACCGGCTGTTGCGGTGTGCCTGGTAATCCCTGGTTCCTTTTTCGGTTTCCCCAATGTTGACAAACCTCACCCATACCGCTACACCTTAAACTGTCAATCATATCATGCATGATAAGGGGGTACCCATGAGCCTCGTCTATGAAAAGATGGGACACATCGCAAAAGTGGGCCTGAACCGGGAAAAGCAGCTCAACGCACTGGATCCGGGAATTCTCCTGGATCTCCACAAGACGTGGGATGACATCAACGGGGACAGGAACATCAGGGTGGTCCTCCTCTACTCGGCACTGCCGAACATCTTCTGTGCCGGCATGGATCTCAAGACAGCGATACCCATCCTCACGGGCACACGGAAACCCGAAACCGAGGCCGAGGAGTGGATCGTCTCGGGCTGGGACGGCAAGGGAGTGGGAGAGGCCATGCTCAAGATCAGCTACGTGAACAAACCCATCATTGCCGCCATACACGGATACTGCCTCACGGGCGGGTTCGAGATGGTGATGGGTGCCGACTTGAGGGTTGCCTCCACCGATGCCCTCTTCCAGATGAGAGAGGCAAGCCTCGGCATCATGCCCACCGGAGGGGGAAACATCTTCCTGCCCCGTCATGTGGGAACCTGCCGCGCCCTGGAAATCCTGCTCACGGCCGGCAACTACGATGCGCAGACCATGTACGAGTGGGGGTTCCTCAACCGTGTGGTTGAAAAGGACCAGCTCATGAACACGGCCCTCGAACTCGCGGAGAAGATCGCGGCCAACGGGCCGCTCGCCACCCAGGGCATCATCCGCTTCAACCGTGAAATGCGCATGAGGGAGTTCAGCGATCTCTTCATCCGCGAAGTTGAGATCGGGATGCCCATATTCGCCAGCAATGACGCCCGTGAAGGTGTTAAGGCCCAGAAGGAGAAGCGCAAACCAACCTTTCCAGGCACCTTTTGATCATGCACGACAGACCTGATCTGACTCCTTTGTTCGAACCGAGAACCATTGCGTTCATCGGGGCCTCGAAGGACATCTTCAAGTGGGGGTTCAACGTACTCCACCACATTATCAAGCGGGGCTTTTCCGGCGAGATCTATCCCATAAACCCCAGCGGGAGCGACTGGTTCGGCAGAAAGATGTATGCAAGCCTCGATGAGATCGAAATGCCCATCGACCTCGCCGTCATCGTGGTGAAAGACACCCTGGTCCTGGAGACCGTGAGACACTGTGTTCTCAAGAACATTCCCGCCGGCATCATCATCACTGCAGGATTTTCCGAAACAGGGCCTGCAGGGGCTCGCCTCGAGCGCGAAATTGCGGACGTTGCACGAGCCGGCGGCATGCGTCTCATCGGGCCGAACACCATGGGGGTCTTCAGCGCGTATCCTTCCATCATGCATGCCCTCATGGGTTCCATGCCGCTGACACCCGGCAGCGTCGGTCTCATCGCCCAGAGCGGGAATTTGGGTACCTCCATCTCGTATCGGTTTCTCCGCAGGAAGATCGGCATCAGCCGCCTCATCAGCACCGGGAACGAGGCAGACCTGAGTTCTGAAGACATCCTGGAATACCTCGAAAATGATGAGAAAACCAGTATCATCTGCATGTATCTCGAAGGACTGAGGCAGCCCAGGAGGTTCTTCGATGCAGCCCGGAGAATCTCACCGAAGAAACCCCTTGTCCTCATCAAGGGCGGTCGCACCGACAGGGGTGCCGTGGCTGCCATGTCCCACACCGGGGCTGTTGCCGGCAGCGACGAGATCTTCTCTTCCATGTGCCGTCAGTCAGGGATCATCCAGGTGGATACCATGGACGAGATGGTGGATATCGTCGGCATGCTCATGCAGCCACGACCCAAGGGCAACAGGGTCGCCATCATAACCCTGGGGGGCGGCTGGGGTGTTGTTGCGACCGATGCGTGCATCACAGAGGGTCTGTCCGTCGAACCCCTTGAAGAGCCCCTCATTGAGAAACTCGACAGGATCCTTCCCGCCTACTGGAGCAGGGGGAATCCTCTGGATCTCGTGGCACCAGCACGGGTAAGCGTCATCACCGACACCATCACCGAACTCATGGAACATGCTAAGACAGATGCGGTCTTTCTCATGGGGCTCGGGTACATGTCATTCAGGGCACGCGGGTGGCTCAAATCCAACACCATCCCGGCAGAGGCCGCAAAAGAATTCTCCCAGATCATGATCTCCGAGGAACGAAAGCTCTTCGAGCTTGTGGTGGAGATGATTCTCAGGTACAACAGGCCCATTATCCCGGTGATCGATCTCATGGCGTTCGACATTGCCATGGAGGGGAACCCGGTACAGTTCCTGGATGATCACGGTGTCATGCCCTACCCCTGCCCGGATCGCGCGGTTCATGCCCTGGCCAAGGTGGTAGCTTACCGGAATCGCATATCCTCATTGGTGAACGAACAGGGATGAGTTCTCGTTATGGGAGATCACTCAAAGCCCTTGCAGCTTTTGCGCTGAAAGCACGGCTTCTGGGACAGAAGATCCCCCTTATTGCCAGCGTCAAGCTGACCTATCGCTGCAATCTCGCCTGCAGGGCCTGTCCTTTCCATCAGCATGGCCAGGAAAACACCCCCCACATGAACTGGGAGACGGCGTTGGACAGCCTCAGGAAGCTCAGGCAACGAGGGTGCCTCATCGTGATCTTCGAGGGAGGAGAGCCGTTTCTGTGGTCGGACAGCAGCCACGATCTTCGCGATCTCGTCTCCACTGCCCAGGAATATTTCCCCTGTGTCGGCGTCACCACCAACGGCACCTTCGGCTGCGACGTTCCCTCGGATGTTCTGTGGGTGAGCATCGACGGTCTTGAGGAGACCCACAACTTTCTCAGGAGCAATTCCTACTCGCGTGTACGCCAGGCCCTGTCTGCCAGCCGTCACCGGAATCTCTTTCTCCACTATACCCTGAACAGGCTCAACTGGAGAGAATTCCCTGCATGGGCACAGGATGCGCTAACCCTGCCAGCGGTCAAGGGGATCACCGTGCAGATCTTTTACCCGTACGGCCAGGGTGAAGACGACCTGGCCCTGAGCCCTGATGAACGCAGACAGGCGTTGATGTCTGTCATGGATCTGAAGAAATCCGGGTATCCCATCAAGAACTCATCCTGGAACCTGAAGGCCATGGTGACGGGAAACTGGAGGTGCCATGACTGGCTGCTCGCCAATGTCGACCCTGACGGGACCATAGAACAGGGGTGCTACGTCCTGCGTCGTGGAAAGGTAGACTGCTCCCGCTGCGGATTTACCCCGGTGGCGGAGGCTTCAGGTGCCTTTTCGCTCGTTCCCGGTTCCCTCAAGGCCGGAATGTCTCTCTTCTTCCCTTCGTTCGTTCCGTGATCCCTGCCTGAGCTGCCATCGGGGCGGACTTCTGATCCCTGGGGACGTATGTCAGCATCTGAATATTTTTATTCAACAAATGAATCTGTTCATTGCCGTGGTACAGTCACGGCTTCATGTAAGCAAAGACAGTTCTGGCGCTGTTTTACAGTCATCACGGTTGCTCATGCCTGTGAGATCAGCTCTTGGTGAAAAGCGTGCCCTGAGTGCATCCTTTTTACCACGCAGCGCATCAAACAGGTAAAGCATGAGAACAGTTTTTTAACCTCCTCTTCGGGATGGCGCGTCCTATGCCCTAACGGCCATCCCTTTTTTTACCATGTCATCTTTATAAGAGTGATTCAGCTCCTGTTTGATCTTTGAGACATTCTGGGGTACCATTGGGCGCATGCTCTGATCGGAGAGCCCGATGTAACAGAACGATTTCCTGGTATCAGAAGGTACATGTTCCAAAGGGAAAGGAGAGGAAGACATGCATGACTCCGGGAAGACAACACCGTCGGGTCGCGCCGCTCTTCCAGAAGATCTCTTCGAAGACCTGCTCGAACTCCTTCCCGATCTCATCTGTCTCTTCAGTCCCGATGGCATCATTGCCTATGCAAATGCAACCTACTGCTCGTTCCTGAAAAAAGACAGAGCGGATATCGTGGGCACGAGCATCTTCACTCATATTCCCCCTCAGGACAGAAAAATTCTCACGAACTACCTGAAACTTCTCTCTCCGGAAGACCCTGTCCAGAGAGTTGAATATCGCACCGTTGACGCGTCTGGTGACCCCCAGTGGCAGGAGTGGATCCTGCGCGGCATCTTTGATGATTCAGGGACACTCACCCACTACCTCTCCAGTGGAAGAGACATCACTGCAGCAAAACAGATGGAAAACAACCTCATCGAGGCTCTGGAAAAGTACTCGTCCCTGTACGAGTCATCGAACGATGCCATCATACTCCTCGATCGCGACCGCGTCATCGACTGCAACTCGGCGACCCTCAAGATCTTCGGATACACCGAGAAGATCGGACTCATGAATCTGCACTACAAGGAACTGTCTGCCCCTGCACAGAAAGACGGATCCTTGAGTGATGCGGTCCTGGAGGATCACATCAAGGATGCGCTCACAATGGGCGTAGCAAAATTCCAGTGGCTCTTCAGAAAACACGACGGAACCCATTTTTTCGCCGATGTGGTGCTCAGCCCCTTTCCCCTGGATGGAAGAACGCTGATTACGGCGATGGTGCGTGATATCACCCTCCAGCACCAGACCGCGGAGGCGCTCAGAAAGAGAGAGGAACAGTTCAGAGAACTCGTGGAAAACATCAATGACGCCCTCTTCTCTCTCGACCAAGAAGGCCGCCTCACGTTCGTAAGCCCCATCATGAAGAAAATTCTCGGCTACACCCAGGAGGAGATGATCGGCAGAAACTTCATGGATTTTATCTATCCGGAGGACCTCAATGGTCTCACGGGCCGTTTCAGCGACCTGCTGAAAGGCAAACTTATGCCCTTTGAATACCGGGTCATGAGAAAGGATGGCTCTCTGTGCTGGGTCAGCACGTACAGCAGGCCGGTATCCGAGGGTGGTCAAATGAGGATCTTCGGCCTTCTCACCGATATATCTGAACGAAAAATGGCTGAAGAAGCGTTGAAACTCTCCTACAGCAAGCTCGAGGATATGGTACACAAGCGCACCTCGGAGTTGAACAAGAAAAACACCCTGCTCAAGCAAGAGGTCGAGGCCAGGATCAGAACCGAAGAGGAGCTGAAACAGAGCAAAGACAGATACCGTCAGATGGCTCAGGAGATGAACGCGGTTCTCAACGGTATCACCGACAACATCACCCTCCAGGATACCGAACTCAGGATCATCTGGGCAAACGAGGCTGCCGCGCTTTCAGTGGATATGAGCCCTGCTGATCTCATCGGCAAACACTGTTATACCCTGTGGCAGAAGAGAAAATCCCCGTGCGGAGACTGTCCCGTCATGAAATCACTTGCAGACAATCTGGAACACGAAGGGATTCAATCTACTCCGGATGGGTCTCTCTGGGAGATCCGTTCATACCCCCTGAAGGATGCCGAAGGAACCATGAGGGGAGCGATCGAAATAACCAAAAATGTCACCGAGAGAAAAATTCTAGAAAATGAGCTGCAGCGGAGGGAGAAGCTTGAAGCACTGGGCCTGCTTTCCGGAGGGATAGCCCACGACTTCAACAACCTCCTCACCGTGATCCTGGGCAACGTCTCGCTCGCCAAGATGCTCCTCGACAATGCAGACAAGGCATACAAGCGGTGCGAGGATATTGAAAATGCAGCACTCAGGGCGAAAGACCTTGCATGTCAGCTCCTCACCTTTGCTAAAGGAGGAAGCCCCCTGAAGAAAAAAGTGGCGTTGGAGGGATTCCTCCGGGATGCTGTCTCACGTTCTCTTCCGGAAGGTGATGGTGAGATCGAGCTTGATTTCTCTGTGGTCGAGGGGCTCTGGAGTGTCGAGATCGATGAGCTGCAGATAACGCAGGTCATCAAAAACATCATGTCCAATGCCGTCCATTCCATGCCGGAGGGGGGGGCCGTGAATGTACGGGCCGAGAACGTGGTCATTGGTGAAAAAAGCTCTCTGCCCCTTGGTCAGGGCCCCTTTGTGAAGGTCGTCTTCGAGGATACCGGGATCGGCATACCACAGGAACACCTCGAAAAGATCTTCGATCCGTTCTTTACCACCAAGAATCAGAGCTACGGGCTTGGCCTCGCGTCTTCGTATTCGATTCTCAAGAAACATGGTGGACACATCACCGCGTCTTCAAAACCATCTCAGGGAACCGCCATTACGTTTTTTCTGCCGGCTGCTACAGAAGTGGACCGTGAAAAGAAGGCACCACGGAAACCTTCCCCACAGAAACGGCACTCGATCCTCTTCATGGATGACGAAGAGTTTATCAGGGACCTTGCCCAGAGCATCTTCACACACCTCGGCTATGAGGTCACCTTCGCCAGGGAAGGGGCTGAGGCGATACGTCGCTACCAGGAGACCTATCGACGGGGCAGACCTTTTGACATCGTTATCCTCGATCTCGTGGTGAACGAGGGCATGGGCGGGAAAGAATGCCTCGAAAAGCTTCGGGAGATCGATCCCCTCGTAAAGGCCATTGTTTCAAGCGGCTACTCGAACGACCCCGTCATGGCCAACCCCCAGCAGTACGGATTCAGGGATGTGATCGCAAAGCCTTACCGGATTCAGGATCTGAGAACCCTTTTGAATAAAATCCTGCAGGAACCCTGATGAGCGGGTGCCCGCCCTGGCCCCCTCCACGGTCGGATGGATGGAAAAGCACCTCCATTGTCTATGATGCCGTCAGAAGACAGGTTCTTTCTTAAAACAGGGTGACTTCGTGTTTAGCAGAGAACAGTTCCGTTGAAAATTTTCTGTGCAGCCCTTTGCTTTTCATTTCAGAGGACCTATATGATGCATACAACAAGTCACGAGGAGGATTGAACATGAAACTGAGCGAATACTTCGAAAACGCGAAAGGGAAAGGGGTTCTTTCAACCGCTGATGCAACGGGCAAGGTCGATGCAGCGGTGTATGCACGCCCTCATTTCTTGAATGAAGACACGGTTGCATTTATCATGGCGGAACGCCTGAGTCATGAAAACCTCACGTCAAATCCGCATGCCGCCTACCTCTTCTTTGAAGACGGTGACAAGTACGTGGGCAAGAGACTGCACCTTACCAAGATCGCGGAAGAGAAAAATGCCAAGAAGATAGAAGAACTTCGCAGGGAGCGACACTATATCGCTCACGACGAGTACTACAAGGAAAACAAATACCTCGTGACCTTCAGGATCGACGAGGTGCTGCCGCTCATCGGCACGAAAGCATAATCCCTGACAGGAAAGGCCACTCCCTCCCTTACCGTGGGAGCATCAATGACCGGATCTGCGACAGCGGATCCGGTCTTTTTTCACAATGGTTGCTGACCAGGATCGATCTGGAATTCCTGCCCCGGAGTTCTCTGGTCTATGCATGCCTCCTGTGCGAAATGAGGCCCACTATGACACCCCCGAACCCGAAGAGCACGACCAGGATCCTGACGAGCCATCCGAACACCGGGACCAACCCGATCACCCACAGCACAGCCGTGCCGATGGCGGTCTCCAGCACGATGGAACGTCCCGGCTTCTTCAGGGCGATGGTGATCTTCTTGCCGATGAGCTGTGCCACGGCAATAGAGCCCAGGAGAAAGGCGGATGCAACGAGGATCACTTCAACGGGAATCAGGACAATACCGAGAATGGACACCGCGAGCACGAGGGCAACGGGAATGATCAGGACGATACCGAGAACTCCCCAGGCAAAAACCTTCACGGTGTTGAATTCAACCTGAAAGGAGACATACCCGACCGTTGCCGGAATGAGGAGCACGACCAGGATCGCCAGTGTCAGGTACCCCAGGAAAGACACGACACTGAACCCCCTCCACATTCGGGGCATGTGCGGCATGTCCTCCCATGGGAATAACCCGCCGATGCCGGAGAGATCAGAGGTACGCAAGACCGTTACCTTGCCGTCAACCCGTGCGCCTGACTCCTTGATCACCGTGCCTCCCAGGGAAATCACGTCGCCATTCACCACGGCACCCGAACCGAGAAAGACGGAGCCTCCGACGGCCACCACGCTTCCTCGAACACGCCCCTGCACCTCGACATCTCCACCGATGGCGACAGCAGTTTCCACGATCTGTTCCTTCTCGACGAAGACATTCCGGCCGAGGCGTACACTGGATGTATCATCCTGCTCGCCAGCGAAACCCACTGAAGACACCAGACACAGACAGGCGAGAAGGACTATCCCCATGATGGAGCACAACGCCTGTGAACTCACCTTTTTCCACACACTCTTCAGTCCCATGGACACCCCTCTGCACGAATCGTATTCCTTATCTTCTGTCTTCCATAGTAATTCCCTGAAAAGAAAATACCAGGCCACAGTGATCAGTATTACAGCTGCTCCCCTCTGGTGAGAGGGAGCGTGATGTAGGAGGGAAGAGCCTGTAACGCCATCATACCTGACGCCATTTCCTGAACAGCGCGAGAAATGCAATCACGAAAAGGTAAAAGGCACCAGATACAATGATGATGGTTGCCCCTGGTGGGAGATCAGGACTATAACTGAGAGATAGCC
>DSBG01000016.1 GCA_011046135.1 Deltaproteobacteria bacterium | reverse complement strand
CTGCGCCACTTGGGAACAGCTAGAACTGGAGCCTATTTCTCTATAGCACCTTTCTTCGGGGCAGTTGTGTCAATTCCACTCCTAAGTGAACCGGTCAGTTTGAGGCTGCTTATGGCAGGTGCTTTTATGGCTCTTGGTGTCTGGCTTCACTTAAGTGAGCACCACATTCACTCCCATTCGCATGAATCCATAGAGCATGAGCATGAACATATACATGAAGCAGACCATCAACACAGTCACGAAGACTCTGAGCTATCAGGAAAGAAACACGCCCATATACATAAACATGAGAACGTAACGCATATCCACGTACATTATCCTGACATTCAACATAGGCACAAACATTGATTTCCGCGATAACTTCTCGGTTATATGATGCCAGAAAAACGAATAATACGTCAAAAGTTCTGCAGTCCTCTACTTCCAGGAAACAACAAAAACCCCAAGCCCCAGAGGGATCGCCGATGAGGGTTAGATTTTTCCGGCGAATGGCCGCGCGTACTGGGTGAGAACTTGCTAAACCATCGAACCGATGTCCGATGCAAAGCTGGGATAGGCGAATATGATGCCCTTGATCTTGTTCGCACTAAGGCCTGCGGTCATTGCCATTGCGAAGAGATTGATCTGTTCCTCAGCACCCGGCCCTATCAAATGTGCGCCCAGGATCTTGCCGGTCCCTTTTTCGACCAGCAGCTTGTAGGCGCTGTGCCTGGCGCCGACGCGCAACGACGAATACCAGCCCGCCGTCTTTTCGAAATGGGTATCGAACTCTAATCCGTTGTCGCGTGCTGCAGCTTCGGACAGCCCGACTGAGGCCAACATCGGCAGCGTAAAAACGACGCTTGGGATCGGTGGGTAATTAACCTCACGCTCATCCTTACCGGCAAGCAGGTTCTTGCCCGCGATCCGACCTTCGTAAGCTGAGACAGGCGTCAGATTCGGGCCGCTGTCCGCACAATCGCCTGCGGCGAAGATGGCGGGGTTGGAGGTGCGCATGAAGGAACTGACCTTGATGCCCTTCCGGCCGTACTCAACGCCCGCGGCTTCGAGATTGAGATGGTCAATATTGGGTACGCGCCCGGTCGCATGAACCACCAGGTCGCAACTGACTGCTTGCGGCCCTTTTGGTGTATCGTAAAAAACCGTAAAATCCGAACCATTCTTCTCGATCCTGAGGACTTTGGCCTCAGTGCGCAGATCGACGCCCAGATCCGCAGTCGCTCCGCTGAGAATTTCGACGAGGTCCGGATCGAAATTCCCCAGCGGTCGATTCATCATTTCCAGAACCGTCACTTCACGCGCTCCCGCTCGCTTCGAGATATGGGCGAATTCCATCGCAATGAATCCGCCGCCAACGAACACGATTCTTTCCGGCCGTTCGGGCAACTCAAGGAAAGCAGTGCTGGTTGCCAGTAACTCCTCGCCGGGGATTTTCAGCGTCATTGGCCGAGCCCCGGTGGCGATATGAAAGTTCCTCGCCAACAGGGTCTCGCCGTTTATCTCGATCTTGTCACGTGCGGTGAAGCGCACCTCACCGTGCAACACGGTGATACCCGCTTTCTCCAACCCGCCCTCGATGCGTTCAGGCATCACGTCGGTGAACGTGCGCTTGAAGGCGATCATATCCGGCCAGTCGACGGAGGTCTGTGCCTCCAGCCCCTTGCCACCCAAGTTCCTGGCCCACTCGACCCCCTCTGTTACGGCGATCAGCATCTTTTTCGGATCGCACCCTCGCAACGCACAGGTGCCGCCGAACGGCAGGCTGTCGATGCTGGCGACCTTCCAGCCAGCATTAGCGGCCATCCGGGCGACACCATTTCCACCCGTCCCACCGCCGATTACGATCAGATCAAACTCTTTGTTAGTGCTCATAATTTTCCTCCTTCTGGATCCTTAATGTGGTCAGACTATTCTCGCACACTGGCCAGCATCGCGTTGACCGGCCGTGCCCACTCCGACCCCGGTGTCGAAGTAGCCAGAAGCATTGCGACAGGTGTCCGAATTCATGTTCCATCTTTTTTGTATGTCCATTGTAACGATCTCTTCCTGAAGGGCATTTGAATATAGTATAAGAGTCTAGTCAAGTCCCATATTGTCTGTAAATACTCTTCTCCGATGTTTGCGTTATACAGCCAGTAGCTTCACTCTATTGCTGAACAAATCGTAGATCACTTCGATAAACAGTTGTTTCAATTTCGATCGACTCAGAGATAGAATTCCAACCCGGGTATTGCAATAGTGCAGGGTTTGCACTATCGCTTGGGTATGCACCAGGGAAACTCTGCGCCTATCGGGCTCATTGCCGACAGCCACGGAAAGAATGGCCTGCTCCGTGAGGCCATCTGCATGCTCAGGGAACGGGGTGCGCACTACCTGGTCCACCTCGGCGACATCTGCGATTCCCTGGCCCCGGACAGTCTAAGGGAAGCGGTGGCGCTCCTGCAGAAACACGCGGTCCATGCAGTCAAGGGCAACAATGAGCACACCATCATTGCAGAGAACTATGAAGAGGATCTCACCAGGGTGTCCCCGGAACTCATGGTGTATCTAAGGGGGCTCCCTGCCAGTATTCTGCGCGATGACTACTGCTTCACCCACTCGGCCCCTTTTGCCTGGCCCGCTGCCAGCCGCAGGCCGATCTCCGAATACCTTCCCCGCATTCTCAAGGACGGCCGCCTGCCCTACCGCATCCTCTTCCGGGGGCACTCCCACCGACCCTCTGTCATGGAACTCGACGGGGTGCACGTAAAAAAAATCCCCGCAAAAGCGGGGACGATTCTGAAACTCAACACATCCAGGCAGTACGTCATCACTGTGGGTGCTGTGGAGGAAAGGTCAGCAGCCCTGTTCCTGCCTGATGACTATGAACTTCACTTTCTTTCCATCGGGGGGACGTGACAAACTTCCCCGATGGAGGGATCCTCTCCCTGTCGCATCACCTCCCTGAACACCGGAAGCCATACATGAGGCTAACTGCCTCCGGTCTCCGAAGGACTGTACAAGCTACCTAGCCGTTGCTCAGCTTGGCCTTGATTTCGTCGCGCAGGATGTTTTTTCGGATCTTGCCCACCGGGTTGCGCGGGATCGCATCGATGATCTCGAGCCGTTCGGGGAGCTTGTAGACCGCGATCCCCTTCTCGGTCATGAACGACTTGATGCTCTCCAGGGTGACGGTCTCTCCCGGCTTCGGCACCACGTAGACGCACAACCGCTCGCCCAGCGTCTCATCGGGCATGGCCACCGCAGCGGCGTCCAGCACAACCGGATGCCCGAGCAGCAGGTTTTCCACTTCCTGTGCGCTGATGTTGAACCCGCCCCGGATGATGATGTCTTTACTGCGGTCAAAGAAGCCGATGCAGTCGTTGTCTTTCACCTGGAACAGGTCACCGGTATTGAAGAAGCCGTCTGCATCAAAGGCCTTGGCCGTGTTTTCCGGGCTGCGGAAATAGCCCGCGATGACGTTGGGCCCCCGGTAGTGAAGCTCGCCGATCTGTCCTTCCTCGAGGAGCGCTTTGCCGCTCACGGGATCCACCACCTTCATGTCAACGTACTTCATGATCTCGGAGATCTCCACCCAGTTGGAGCCCGGCTTGCCGTACTGGGGGAAATGGTCGATGCGCTTCTCCATGTCCGGTATGTTCGAAGGCCCGGAGATGTTTGCAGGACCTTCGTTCATCCCCCAGATGTTGCCGAACTCGATCCCCCAGCGCCGCTTCAGCTCCTTGACGGACCAGAGGGACGGCGGTGCAGCGCCGATGGTGATGGCGTTCATCTTGCTCAGGTCAAACTCGTCAACCTTGGGGTGTTTGAGCAGGGCATTGACCACGGCCGGCACCAGCAGCGTGTAGTGGATCTCTTCGATGATGAGCTGCAGGATGAAGGTGGGGCCGTCGAAGGGATGGTTCAGCACGAACTTTCCTCCCCCGAAAAGCCACGGCATGAACACGGTGCCAAGAGATGCCATGTTGACCAGGGGCCCGGCGGTGATGAGATTGTCTCCAGGGTTGACCGGCGCGCAGGCAAAGCACAGCGTGGACTGAAAGATCCAGTTGTTGTGGCTCAAGGGGCACCCCTTGGGCACCGCCTCGGTCCCCGACGACCAGCAGAGCGTCAGGATGTCGTTGGCATCGAGGGGGATGTCGTCGAGGTTCCCGGTCACCGGACCTTGAGACATCTCCCGGATTTCACCCAGCGTGATGATCTGTTTCAGGCTGGAAAATTTCGCCTGGAGATCTTCTCCCATCTTCCTGTGCTGGAACCCGCCGAATTCCTCCACCGTGATGAAGGCTTTCGCCTGGGTTTTTTCCAGGATGTGACCCAGCTCCGAGGAGCGCCACTGGACCGGCATGGGCGAGATCAGGGCGCCGGCTCGGGTGATGGCGAGATAGAGCATGGCCAGTTCCCAGCAGTTGGGAAGCTGCACCATGATGATGTCATCCTTGCAGATCCCCCTGGCAACGAGGGCTTCGGCCGTGGCATCGATCCTTCGGTCGAGTTCGCTGTAGGTGAGGCGCTCCGGCTCAAGCCCGAGGAGCGCAGGCTTGTTGAGCGGATCAACCAGGCAGACCATGTCGGGCTGGTTCTTCACATGCTCCTTGAAGTAGTCGACCATGGTCTTCGTGCCCCATGCCCCGGTCTCTGTCCAGTGTTTGATCGATTCGGGTGATGCCAGTATCATCAGGTTACCTCCTTTTTTATTGGTGTGTGAACCGGGCACAGACGTGCAGGCACACATTGAGGCAGCGGTTCTTCCCGGGTGAGAACACTCATGATGCGGCACAGAAATCTCTGCTTCAGGTCACTGCGCAGCGTTCCCCTGTGCTGGTATCCAAGCTGATTGCTTACCCGGCCGGAGAACCAACCCCGGCCGGGTAAGAGCATATTATGAGAGCAGCGGCCCTAAAACGCCGAACATCTCGGGGAGCTGGTCGAAGTACTTGGGATTCTCCAGGCTCTTGATCTTGTCCCAGTTCTCCGCGACCTCCTCGGGGCTGGGAATCTTCGTGCCGTCAGAGAGGACCACACCGGGTCCGGTCAGGATAGCGGTCCTGCTGAAATAGCCCAGGGTGGCGTTGATGAACATGCCTGAATCCTGGCACTGCTCGGAGCACATGTAGAGCACGGCCGGAGAGATGAAATCCGGCTTCATCTTCTCGAAGAACTCCGGTGGAAGCACGTCTTCGGTGAGCCGGGACGCGGCAACCGGCACGATGACGTTCACCTTGACGTTGTACTTCGCACCCTCGAGCTTGAGCACGTTGGTAAGCCCGATCAGCCCCATCTTGGCAGCAGCGTAGTTCGACTGTCCGAAATTTCCGAACAGGCCCGCTCCTGAGGTGGTCATGATGATCCGCCCGTAGCCATTTTCCCGCATGTTCATGAACGCCGGCTTGGTTACGCAGTAGGCGCCCCTTAAGTGAACCGCCATCACGCCGTCCCAGTTGTCTTCTTCCATCTTGGTGAAGGTTTTGTCCCGTAAGATCCCTGCATTGTTGATGAGGATGTCCACCTTCCCATAGGCATCGATGGCTGTCTTGACGATGTTTTCCCCGCCTTGGATCGTTGCAACGTTTTCGTAGTTGGGAACCGCCTCTCCTCCTGCAGCCTTGATTTCGTCCACCACCTTCTTTGCTGCGGCGTCGCTCGAGCCCACGCCATCGCGTGAGCCACCCAGGTCATTGACCACGACCTTTGCCCCACGCTTTGCCAGATCGAGGGCATACTGCCGGCCCAGACCAGCGCCGGCGCCCGTGACGATGGCGACTCTTCCGGTAAAATCAACCTTTGCCATAGATTCTCCTCCTTCTTGTATGTGCGTTACGCCTTTGATGGCAGGGCTGCCGTGAAATTCCCGGTGATCTTCACATCCCCCGCCTCATCGGTGACTGTGAGCTCACAGAACACAAGATTCTGCCCTGCTTCCTGTTTCTTGTCCGTCACCTTTCCCGTGACCGTGATGGTGTTGCCGGGTTTGGTCATGCCGGCAAACCTCACCCCGAATTTCTTCAGGTATTTCTTGGGAACCCAGGCTGTAATGGCCTGCCCGGCAAAGCCCATGATGAGCATCCCGTGGGCGATCACGCCGTCCTTCATGCCCACTGCCTTGGCAAAATCATCGTCGGTGTGCAGCGGGTTGAAATCGCCCGAGGCCCCGGCATAGACCACGTGCTGCAGCTTCTGCAGCGGCCCCTTGACCAGCTTCGGCATCTCGTCGCCGATAGTGACGTCTTCAAAGTAGAGTTCATGCGCCATGATTCACCTCCTACTTCCTCTCCACGAGCAGGCTCCTGGCCTTGGCCACGTTTTCACCCCGCTGGTTCTTGTAGAGGATCTCAACCGTGACCATGTCCATTTTCCTGCCGGATTTGCTGGTCTTCTCCTCGATGGCAGCCACCTTTGCGGCGCCGGTGATGATGTCGCCCGGATAGATCTCCTGGTAGTACTCGTATTCCTCCTCCCCGTGGAGCACCATCATGAAATTGATGGCAAGGTCCCCCAGCACCGCGGGCATGGACGAGTTCCACATCATGGGAACAGTGAGAAACGTGGGTGGTGCGGGCGTGTCCTTGTATCCTTCCTCGATCGCTGCATCCCTGTTGAGATAGATGGGGTTCGTATCACCGATAGCCTTGGCCATCTCGGCGATCTTTCCCCGCTCCACCTCCCAGGTCATGGCAGGGTATTCTTTTCCGACCTTGCTGTGATCAGCCATTATATCCTCCTTCTTTTTATGCTCGTATCAGGCCCCGTGCTTCCCGACGATGGCAACGCTGCAGACATTCATCATGGGGAATCCGCCCAGGTTGTGCGTGAGCCCGAACACCGGGTCCTTGAGCTGCCGGTCGCCCGCTCTGCCCAGGATCTGAAGATACATCTCATAGATCATCCTCAGGCCCGATGCGCCGATGGGGTGCCCGAAGCACTTGAGCCCTCCATCGATCTGGCAGGGGATGGTGCCGTCGGCATCGTAAAATCCGTTGAGAACATCTTCAGGCGCCTTGCCCCTGGGTGAGATGTGGAGGTCCTCCATGGTGATCAACTCGGTGATGGAGAAGCAGTCGTGCACCTCCATCATGCTGATCTCCTTGCGCGGATCCTTGATGCCTGCCTCTTCATAGGCAGCCTTGCTCGCCTTCGTGGTGGTGACGAAGTGTGCACCATCCCAGTCGCTGTAGGCCAGCTCGGTCCCGTTGCTCAGCGAGAGCTGCAATGCCTTGACGGAGACAACGTCTTTCTTTCCCAGAGACCTCGCGATCTCCGGGGTGGTCACGATGGCGCACGCAGACCCGTCACTGACCCCGCAGCAGTCAAAGAGCCCGAGGGGAAACGCGATCATGGGAGAATTGAGCACCTGTTCTTCGGTTACGGGCCTGCGGAGGTGCGCCTTGGGGTTCTTCGCGCCGTTTGCATGGCTCTTGACAGACACGTGAGCCATGGCCTTCTTCACCTCCATGATGTCGATCCCATACTTTGCCGCATAGCCAGTAGCCAGCATGGCAAAGCCGCCCGGTGCCGTCAGGTTCGGGAACCACAGCGCATTCGTGGTGCCGATGGCGGAACTGAATTCCGGCAGTCCGCCGTACCCGATATCCTTGAGCTTCTCCACACCGATTGCCATGGCAATGTCGCATGATCCGGATGCAACCGCGTAAACCGCTCCCCTGAATGCCTCTGTGCCGCTGGCGCAGAAGTTCTCAACCCGGGTCACCGCGATATTCGGGAGACGAAGCGAGAGCGAGGCCGAAAGAGCGCTCTTGCCCACGTTGACCTCGTCAAAGCACGTGCCGAGCCACGTCGCCTGGATATCCTTCTTTTCGATTCCCGCATCCTTGATACACTCCTGGAACGCCTCGAACATGAGGTCTTCCGAACTGGAGTTCCACCGCTCACCAAATTTGGTGCATCCCATGCCAAGGATGGCAACTTTATCTTTAATTCCACTCGCCATGATTCACCTCCCTATCCCTGAACCTGGGGAACAGCTTTCCAGAAGTACCCGGAAAAGCCTCGCACCTCGTCCTTCGATCTTCTCCTGAACGACATCCTGACGCTCATGCCGACCTTCACCTGGTTCACGTCGCAGTCGGTGAAGTCCAGGAATGCCTTGCCGCCGCCCTCGAAGTTCACGAGACCATACACGGTCGGAGGATCCACCGAGGCCGCGAGCATGTCGCCCGTGAACATCTGGACTGTTGCAATCTTGTCTGCAAACTCGTAATCCTCGAAGGTATCGGACGCTCCGCACTCGGGTTTCACGCACACCGGCAGCAAGGGAAACTGGGGTGTCCCGCACTTGGCACACTTGCCTCCCACGAACCCGAAGATCATCTTGCGCCGCCTCCACAGCGTGGTCAGCGATGTGTTGGGGTTCGCTTCTCCCCGGATTCCCAGGTCTGCAACGATGAGGTCCCTGAACTTGGCAAACTTCTGGTAGCTCGAGAGCTCTATCCGCTCTGCCAGGTGTCCGCTGATCCCCTTGGCAGGCTTCACCTTGGCGATCTTGTCCGTGGCCTCGAAGAGGAGCACGTCGCACCCCTGGCCGAAGCTTGCCAGGAGCAGCTTGTCACCGGGTTTTGCCTCTTCCAGGGCAGCAGCGAATAGAACAAAAGGATGGGCCGCACCCGTGTCGCCGCAGTTTCCGTGCAGGTTGTCCTGCAGCTTGGCAGGGTCGATCCCCATGGTCTTGGCCATGGCCTTGTGCGTCCCGGAGAAATAACAGGGATAGACCACCTTGTCGATGTCCGCCATGGACATGCCGTACTTCTTGAAGAAGCCATTGATGGCCTCGGGGATGATCTTCCCATAGCCTTCATCCCGAACCCAGCGTTCTTCCCAGCCATAGTCGAACTGTTTTCCATACCCCTTGTAGTGATCGATGAAATCGCAGTTGACGGAGTAGCTCCCCTTGAACTCGGCGATCACATCGTTGTTTCCGAACAGGAGCGCTGCAGCGCCGTCTCCGTAGAACATCTCGAACATGGTGGCCATCTTGGTCCTGCGCTGATCGGATGCCACCACCAGCACGCTGTTCCTGGCTCCGGACTCGATCATCCCGAGCGCTGCCAGGGCAGCAGTTGTGGCGGCCTTGGTGCACGAGCTGAAGTCTGCGTTCATGGCACCGTCTTCTGGTGCATTGAGCGCCGCTGCAATGATTCCTGAATTGAGCCTGTCTGCAAAGGGCAGGGTCGTGCTGGCGAGATACACGCCATCAAGGGCCTTCCTGTCCTTGTTCGCCATGCAGTCGTACGCCGCGGCAACAGCCATGCTCACTGAATCCTCATCCCAGTTCGCCACAGCCTTTTCTCCGCCGGCCACAGCCATGATGACCGGGAAATACCACGCCATGTTCTGGACGATGGTCATGCGGCTGATCCTGTAGCGCGGGATATACCCACCATAGG
>DSBG01000158.1 GCA_011046135.1 Deltaproteobacteria bacterium | reverse complement strand
GTTCGATATGCTCGCAGAAGCCTTCCGTCAAAGATCGACACAGGGGAGCGAGAAGAGACGTCATCGCCGTGATTAATGCGGTGAGCTGGCGTGGCCGTAAAGTGAACCAAGAGAACTCCGACATCGAGGTGTCCAATGAAGAGATTCACTACGGTACTGAGAATTGTATGTGTTTGTATACTGCTGGTCTGTAGCGGCTGTGGGGCAGAGGATACAGAATATCCCACAATGCAGACCTTCATGGATGAGGTCAGGGCATGCATGCCCTTCCTCGGTGAAGGTGGATCGGATGTGTGGTCTGATGTGGATCCAGCTTCTCAGGGAGCCATCTTTTCCCGGCTCTTCGATCCTGAAAGGGGGGGAAATAGCTCCCTGTTCACCCACATTGAGATTCTCGATTCCCATATCGAGATGATAAACAGGTTTGCAGATGTATGGGACTTTGACGGGACCTACACCGAGGACGAACTCACCCTCACGGTGGACAACTCAGTCTCAGCGGTGAGCATCCCCTACCTGAGGGGACTCTTTTCAGATCTCATCTCCGTCGAGGTTGATCGCGAGGTGTTCCTGAAAGGACCCGGGGACCTGACCGTGCACATGGCCTTTGCCCTGGATGAGGATTTTTTGGAGCTTGTCCAGCAGTATGAAAAAGGTGCTGCCGAGGCAGGGGTGTTCTACGCCGTTTGGATCGACGACCTCCTCAGGATCTGGATCGCGAGCGTGAGGGGAGATTCGAAGGTGCAGCTCATGTGGGAAGGCTCCGTTGAGGAACAGCGGTTCAGGATCACCGTATGCTCGAACGAGACGGGAAACTGGGAGGTCATGGGCGGCGGCAGCATCGAGGCTCCTGAAAGCCGCATGGCTTTCATGGCGAGGAACGATGCAACGAACAATTCCCTGGACGAGTACTACCTTACCATCAGCTATGAAGACCTCCTGGATGGAGTGGAACAGGAGATCTACGATGCGGTAACAACGCCCCCCGACCCGGATGAGTGGGGAGAACATGCGTACATTGCGGCAGGGAATGTAAACTGCCTGGAATTCCTCGGCATCGGTGAGTACCCGGAACGAATAGAAGATCTTGACTGGTTCTGATGAGATGATATCCTGATGCATTCATTCTCACGGGAAATCATGGTCGACACGACCGCGGGAAGAATCTTTCTCCCGCAGCGGAGTGATACTCCCGTGAACTCCCCACAGGAACATCCCTGCCCCTGTTCCTGCTACCCCTGAGCGCTTATCTGTGGTACAGCAGTGCCATCGAACAGCGAAGAGAGGAAACCGCTCATGATGTTCAAGAATGTCAGTGATGTACAGGAGAGACTCGAGACAGCCCAGTACATTCCTTCCCGGGAGATCGCCACCGTGGTGTTTCTCGCGGCTGCCACCAGAAAGCCCATCCTGGTGGAGGGGCCTGCCGGCGTGGGGAAGACGGAACTTGCCAAGGCCGTTTCCAGGTCGCTCAACTGCGAGCTCATCCGGCTTCAGTGCTATGAGGGTCTCGATGAATCCAAAGCCCTCTACGAGTGGGAATATGCCAAGCAGCTGCTCTATACTCAGATGGTCAAGGAAAAGATCAGCGACATCTTATCCGGGGCACACACCCTTTCCGAGGCGGTGGACAAGATCGCCTCGCAGGAGGACGCTTTTTTTTCAGAACGGTTTATCCAGCCAAGGCCGCTGCTTCGGGCCATCAGTTCGCAGGAACCGGTTGTCCTGCTCATCGACGAGGTGGACAAGTCTGATCCGGAATTCGAGGCGTTTCTGCTGGAACTCTTGAGCGATTTCCAGGTCACCATCCCGGAGCTGGGAACGCAGCGGGCAAAGAATATCCCCTTTGTCGTTCTCACCTCGAACAACTTTCGGGATATGAGCGATGCCCTGAAGAGACGCTGCGTGCACATCTACATCGATTACCCCGGCCGCGATCTCGAGATCCGCATCGTTAAGCTCAAGATTCCCGGTATCAGGGACCGTCTTGCAGAGCAGCTCGTGGATGCCATCCGATCCATCCGCAGGCTCGATCTGAAGAAGAAACCGTGCATCTCCGAAACACTCGACTGGGCACGTTCGCTCATCGCGCTGAACATCGACGAACTCTCCCCGGATATTCTTTTCGAAACCCTCAACATGATCTGCAAATACCGTGGCGATTCGGAGATGGTACACAGAGAACTGAAATCGATTCTGCCCCACGCCGTCTGACATGATTCACCCCATCATCAAATTTGTGGCCTGCTGCAGGGCTGCCGGCTACAGGATCTCGACATCAGAGGTGCTGGACTGTCTCACGCAGCTCGAACTCATCGATGTGCTTGACCAGGATGAATTCAGGGCCGTACTCAGGGCAAATTTTGCCAAGAGCAGACGCGAGCAGGGTGAATTCGACCGGCTCTATCACCTGTTCTTTCACGAACTCAAACAGGATATCGAGGTGACCGAACAGGTCGCTCTTTCGGGGAAGGTAGACCGTGTCATGGATATCCTCGAAGGCCTTGCCAACGGAGACCACTCCCGGCGGTCGATTCTCGATTTTCTCTCGGGAGAACCCCTGTCATTTCTGGAGATCATTCGACAGGGCCATACGGAGCATGGAGACTCAACCCAGAGCGTGAAATTCAACCTGGCTCCCCTTGCCAGCAGGCTCGAGGTCATGGTCAACCTCAACACCATCCGCTCGCAGATCGGCAGGATTCTGGAGGAGAATCCTTTCCGGTATGCGCGTGACACCAACCAGGAGGTGATGCGCTACTTCGATGAGCGCATGAGGAGCGCCTACTCCCTGCTCCTCAAGGAACCGCGGCCGACAAGCGATGACGTGCGTCTCGTAAGGTCCCACGAACACTATCTGACGCAACTCGGAGACAGGCCGTTTACCTCTTTGACACCCCGGGAAGTGGAACAGGTACGGGAGATCATCGAGAAGCTCGTGAGAAAACTCAAGGACGTTGTGTCCAGGAGATACTCCGCACACAAGAGGGGGATCCTGGATATCAAGAAGATGCTGCGCAGGGCAAATCGATACCAAGGGGTGCCCGTGGAGATCATATTCAAGAAGAGGCCTCCAAGAAAGGGCAAGATCGTGACCCTGTGCGATATTTCTTCTTCTGTCTGGGCGGCTGCCCGGTTCATGTTGACGGTCCTCTACTCGCTCCAGGATTGTTTCACCAGGGTGAACAGCTTCGTGTTCGTGTCCGGTCTCGTCGAAGTGACGGAGATCCTGGAGTCCGAGGAGATCGACTACGCCCTGGGCAGGGTGCTCAAGGATCTCGACCTCGAGTATACTGCGGCTACGGATTATGGTGAGACCTTCAGGCAGTTCAAACAGAACTTCATGGAAACACTCAACAAGAAGACCACGCTCATCATCATGGGGGATGCCCGCACAAATTATCTCCACCCGGAAGATGGAATTCTCTCCGAGATGAGAGAGAAGTGTGCCCGGGTGATCTGGCTGAATCCGGAACCGGAACAGATCTGGAACACCGGGGACAGTGAGATGTATACTTACAAGGCACATGTCAACGAACTCAGGCAGTGCAGAAACATGAATCAGCTCCTGGGGTTTATTGAAGAACTGGTCATCTGATGCCCGTGGGGTGTGCCTGAACAGAAAGGATGCCGATGAACGCTCACCTGAGTGACGAGGTGGTTCGACTCAGAGACGCGATACTGGCTTTTTCCACGGAAAAGATTTCCCCGTGGGGGGGCCTTTCAACGAGCACGTACTTCCCGCATGAGATCTGGAACGAGATGGGCCGGCAGGGATTTCACGGAATCGCAGTCCCCCGGAAATACGGCGGAGCGGGTTTCGGTTACACCGGAGTCTTCGTGGCAGGCATGGCACTCGTCGAAGCCGGGAACTGTCTCGGATTCGCACTGTCATGGCTCATGAATCAGCTTGTCGCAGGCTCTCTCTTCGCTACGTTCGGCTCCTATGCGCAGAAGGATAGGTATCTCGAAGCGCTGGCT
The DNA here is from genome assembly GCA_011046135.1 of Deltaproteobacteria bacterium. GTDB lineage: Bacteria > Desulfobacterota > Desulfomonilia > UBA1062 > UBA1062 > DSBG01. The sequence goes on along the minus strand of DSBG01000158.1, from coordinate 5,462 downwards.
CAGGGGAAGCTGATCGGAGCTCTTGCAGTTTCAGAACCAGGGCACGGCTCCCACCCGAAATACCTGGAGACAGATGCGCGAAAAGAGAGAGATGCCTACGTCATCAGCGGTAAAAAGACCTACATCACCAACGGACCAATTGCAGGAGTGTACGTTGTCGTTGCCGTTTCCGGGAACAGAGGCAGGGAAAAAGCGTTCATGGCATTCATTGTTCCAAGAGACACCCCTGGCCTGAAGGTTGGTGAACCCCTGGATCTCGGCTTCCTCAGGCCCTGCCCCCATGGCGGAATTCTCCTCGATGCGTGCAGGGTTCCCGCGCATGCAGTTCTCGGATCTGTGGGAGATGCCTACCGGGACATGATCGTGCCCTTCGGGGAGATCGAGGATGTGCTGATGATGGGACCGGTCATCGGTGTAATGCGGGCACAACTTACGGTGATCAGAGATTTTCTGGGAAGAGACAGGTCTCGTGTTACCGACGAAATTCTGAACCGTCTGGGGACCGTTCATTCCCTCCTCCACACCCTGGAAGGCCTCGCTGTGGAAGCCTGTGGAAATCTCGATGGATCAGTCAAGGACACCGGTTTGACAGAGCTGATCATCTCCTCCAGACACCTGGTGTCCCAGATAGCATCCGAGCTTGACCGTGTCATGTCCTTGGCCAAGCTCCAGCCATCCACGAAGTACGAACTCCTTGCCAGAGATCTTTCGATGGCCGCATCTGTCGCTGCACGCATCACAGAGATCAGGAGGAAGAAGCTCGGGGCCGCTCTCCTCTCGTACCGCGGTGATCGAATCCCGGATTAACCATGTGGATATCTATGACGATGGTGATGTGACCTGGAGCTCCTGAACATAGATGAACAGCCGCGAAGTGCCAAAACTACGGCGCTGCTCGGATCCGGCGACGTGAGAGAGTCCCGCAGGCGCCTCTACCAAAAGGAGTTCAGGCAGACTCTTTCCTGAGGTGAGGAGCGGGAATGTGGTGAGTGTGGCTGATCAGCGGGTTTCGCCACCGGCACGACCTGATTGTCTCCATTCGCGGGCGAGTTTCTGCGCTTCCCGGATCTCTTCAGGAGTCATGACCTCCTTGAGTTTCGCCTGGAGTGCCAGAGAAGAGGCGTTGTTCATGGAAGCGGACAGTTCAAGCCACATGTAGGCAATCACAAAGTTCTGCGGAACCCCTGTGCCGTAGGCGTGAAGACGCCCGATGTTATACTGGGCATTTGAATTGCCCTGCTGTGCCGCCCTGATGAAGTAAGAGGCAGCAAGGCTCACATCCTTGTGCGTCCCTCTTCCCTCCTCGAGCATGATTCCCAGGTAATCCTGTGCGTGGGCCTTGCCCTGTTCCGCGGATTTCTGGATCCACCTGAAAGCCAGATCGAAATTCTGTTCCACCCCCAGTCCGGTTGCATAGGTCAGGCCCAGGGTGAACTGTGCCTCAGCATCTCCCTCGAGGGCACGCGCCTCAAGATCTTTTACCGCATTCTGGTTTGCCCACAGCGTGCAGGAGAGAACGAACATGATGGTAACAAAAAGTGCTGTATATTTTCCCATGAGCTCCTCAAGCTTCTTGTATTTCTTCGGAAACAAGCCCTTCAATCATGAGCGTTATTCGGTATCATGCGGGACACGTTCACCGGTGAGCTTCATGTGCCTTACGGCCGTGGACCTTTTCATAGGCCCTGCAGAACGGGCACAGCCTGCCCTCGATGGACTTCACAAAGGTGTAGGCCATCCCGTTCTGTTTCTTCCTGGCATGAGTGCAGACCGGGCAGACACCACAGACCTGTGCGAGGAACCTCGTAAGCCGACCTGGTGATTCACTCTTCATCTCTCCCCCTCTCCTTTCGGGAATCTGTTTTCTGTATCATGATTGCATGGAGCCACACCGTGAAACGTCAGGGTGTCTGGGTTTTCGCGGTGCTTCTTCTCTCTGATTCGCCTGCACCCTTGGAACTGCCTCTGCTGATCGCCTGAATAACAATTCCTGTAACGGCAAGCAAGGAAAAGAGCACAACGCTGAAGCTGGGGTCTATCTCGACGAGGTCTGCGATGAACGCTGCCCCGGTCAGGGATGTGAGGATGATGAGAGCCCAGTCCAGGATGAGCAGCATGATGACAGCACCGATGATCCCGCCCGAGAGGAAGACGAGCCATGAGTAGCGTTGAGGATCCATGGAGAGGATCTCAAGGGCAGTCACGCTGAGGTATGCTGCAGCGAAAAACCCTGCTCCTGCGATGACAATGTGCTGAAGGACCAGAGCAAGAACGGCACCGATGATTCCAAAGATCAACGCCATGGCGCCCAGAATCCAGATGTTCTCGGTTGCGAAAACGTAAGGAGCGGCTGTGAGCCCCACGATGAAGCCAATGGTGCCGACGAAGAGCCAGAAGACCCTGCGGCCGAAGGTGAGCAGTATGATCCCGATACAGAGCTGCAGGATATGGAGGTACTCATGGTGCCCTGGCAGTGAGGGGAACCCCCACGATCTGAACCCCTGCAGGAAAGGCTGAAAACAGTCCTGGATCGAGTGCAGGATGATGATCTCCACGAAAATTCCCCCTTTCGATACACGAACAAGGCATCGATCCGCTCCTCGAACTGTCAGATCGTGCCGGTGAACGTCCTCCTCATGAGTATACCACCTTCGAGTCTTTTTTCAACCTGACCTGATCGTTGGGTCTGAGGATGTCCGGCATCCACGGGCTGCCGAGAGTGCGTGTCAAAAACAGGTGAAAGACTGGTGCTCTCCGGTTCCTGGAACGAGGTGTCGCATTCTTGTTCAGAAGGTGTTCCTTCAAAGAGCCGCTACGGGGAAACCGAGAAGAGGTGAGTCTTCCACGCGGAGAGATCCACGTAGAGCCCGAGACGAGAGAGTTCTCCCGGATCCCGTTCATAGACGGCACCGGTCATGAGATCTGTCAGGATCACCGGATCTGTGTCGATCAACCCGGGAGGGATACTCACCCGTGCCTGGGATGATTCAGCAGCAAAGTTCACCACGATGATCCGCAGGTCTGAACCCATGCGCCATGACCATGCAAGGAGGTTGCAGTACCTCATGTTTCCCTCCCATGCAGGTGAAAGAACGAGGGGTTCCCAGGTGCCGTCCCTGAACACTTGTTGGCTGGTGAACGTCAGCAATCTCCGGTAGAAATCACTGCTGAGCTGATCTGAAACCTCGGATATGTGTCGATCGAGCTGTACGGGAACACGTACCGTGTAGCCCTCCCTCTGTCCGTCATGAAAGAGGTGGAGGCCGGGGATCGTACCGGCAATGGCCGCTGCAGCAAGGGATTTTTCCAGACCGAACCGTGATCGTGCCCGGGGTTCGTCGTGGTTTTCTATGAACCTGACAGATTTTTTCTGAGCGACCGGATCGTTCCTGAGGTAGTCATTGATCTGCCCTGAAGAGCCATTGGAAAGGAGATCATAGAGTCTCTTGTCATAGGTATAGTCGAACCCGAGTCCCAGGAGTTCCTTCTCCAGGCCCCAGTACACCTCTGCCATGAAGAGGAAATCAGGACAGAGGTAATGCACGTTGTCGATGGCCTCCTTCCAGAATTCGACCCGGGGATGAGAAAAGCCATCGATAAACCCCCGCCACGTGTTCTGAAATACTTCGTTCAAGGCGAGCATTGCCATATCGCAGCGCACGCCGTCTGTCAGCTGCGAGAGGTCAACGAGTTTTCTGATCAGTGCCCCTCGAGCCCCGGGAGAGAAAAAATTGATTTGAGCCGTGTCCTGCCAGGCATCGAAGTAGGGGTCCTTCCCGTGGGCGAGGACTGATCCGTTGAGTATCTCGAAAAAGAGCCCCGGGTGTTGTTTGAGATCATCAGGTGATCCTCTCACAAAAAAATCAGGATGTTCCTCTGTCCAGGGATGGTCCAGGGAAAGGTGATTCGGGACAAAGTCCAGGATGAGGGAGAGGCCCGCGGCATTGATGAGGTCCTTGACTACGTACAGTTCATCGGGTGTTCCCAGGAATGGATCGAGCTGGTAGGAATGAATCGCATAGGGAGAGCCCCGGACATTGGTCTCCTCCCATTCGGGAAGAGCCAGATCATACTGCGAACGCAAGCCTCCATGGGCAAGGGCGCTTGCACGCGATCCCGGGCTCCGTTCCCAGACTCCCATGAGCCAGACCATGTGGAAGCCGGCCTCTGCCATGGCCTCCCATTCCTGATGGGGAATCTCTGACAGCGTGAGATGCTGCTGATATTTCCGCCGCATGCGTGAAAGGAAGCAGAAGGTGTTGATCTCGAGGAGGTGGGGGTTTTGGGGGATGGCAACGGTCATAGGACGATCTCTTCGATCAACGCCTCCTTTCGTGAATCCCGGTTCGCCCTGGCAAGAGTTGTCTCATGGGAGAGCCCGCTTTCCGTCACGGTCACAAGGGACTGTTCGCCACACGGACGCGCTCCACTGAGAAGATTCTCTCGAGGTCTCCGGGATCGATCTCCACCATGAATCCCCGTTTTCCCCCGTTGATGAAGATCCTGTTCAGCCCAAAGATCGTTTCTTCCGCAAAGACTTTGAGGGACACACGTGTCCCGAAGGGGCTGATTCCCCCCACCTGGTACCCGGTATACCTCTGGGCGGTACTCTCATCACAGGCAGACACCCGTTTCGTTCCGAGATGACGTGCGAGCTGTTTTGTAGAGACCTCGCAGTCCCCGTGCATGAGCACGATAAGGGCCCGGTGCTGATCGGTCTCCATGATTAGGGTTTTGATGACCGAATGCTCGTCCACCTGGAGCATTGTGGAAGCGAGGCGTGTACCGCCATGATCTTCGTACGGATAGAGGTGTGGGGTATAGTGGATCTTCATCTCACGCAGTGCGCGTATCGCCTGGGTAACCGGGTATCCGTCAGCAGACATGAACGGACACGCCTCTCATCCCACGGATTCTTCCAGGGCGCAGCGAATTTCTTCCTGTACCACCGCAGGAGATCCCGGTAGAAATTCACTCAGGGCGGTGTGTGCCTTCGATCCTCCGATCCGTCCCAGAGCCCATGCCACCATGCCGAGCACCCGCTCATCGGAATTTTCCCGGAACGCGGCGATGAGTTCAGATACATATGCCTCATCGAGGCTGTTCCCCATGGAGCGTGCCACGTTCATCTTCCACCGCCAGATGTCCGCATCAGACATGTAGAACATGTGCGGCCAGATCCTGTCGGTGAAGTAGAGGGTGTCCATGTGCAGGAGTCTGTGCAGGTTGAAATCCTCCTGCATGGCGGAGACCTTCTCGTTCACCGGGAGACCCTTTGCCTTGGCGAGCCACGGTGCGTTCCGGGGGCAGACGTTCTGGCAGTGATCACATCCGTACACCCACATTCCCATCGGCTCCCTGAGCTCCCGCGGGGTGATCCCGTCACCGAAATACGTGAGGTAGGAGATGCACTTCCTCGGGTCGATCTTTCGCGGGCCTTTCAGGGCTCCCGTGGGACAGGC
>DSBG01000144.1 GCA_011046135.1 Deltaproteobacteria bacterium | reverse complement strand
GTCACACATGTTTCCAAGGTCGATGATCTTGTTGATGCCGAACCGGTAATCATTGAGGCCAATGGCCTGCGGACCGTACATGCCTGTCTGGGTAATGATGGAAAGCGGCCCCGGTATCGCCCGTGCATACCCCTTCTCGTAGGGGATCGTGGTAAATCCGTCATCGGGGTTGTAGACCCCCAGCGTATTGGGACCGATGATGCGTACCCCCGAATCTCGGGCGATGGCGAGGAGTTCCTTTTGCCGAGCCGTTCCTTCCTCCCCGTTTTCACCGAATCCGTCGGAGACCACAATGACGGCCCTGATCCCTCTGGAAGCGCAGGCTTTCAGAATCTGGGACACATACCGGTAGGAGGTAATGATCACCCCCAGGGAGATCGTTGAGGGAGCATCCTTGACATCACGGTAGACCCTGATCCCGCAGACCGACTCGGCCGAGGGGTGAATGGGATAGATTTCCCCCCGGTACCCCAGGGCCTTGAGGTCCTTGATGACCACGCCTGCACCGAAAAACCAGTCTTCCCTCATGCTTCCGAAGAGGGCGACACTGTCAGGTTTCAAGAAATGATCGAGAATATGCTCAGAACCCATAGATCCTCCGTCAGTAAACCGGCACATGACGTGCAGTGTTTCTTTCAGCACTATACACCGGAAACGGGAAAGAAATCCAGAATGAAGAATACATCGTGCCCTGGCGCAGAATCGGGCTAGGAATGTTCGGAATAGGTTCTCGGAACCCTGCGGCTCATGTTGCAGACGGTCTCGTAGGGAATGCTCTCACACCAGGTAGCCACCGTGGCTGCGGTGATGGTCTTTGCGCCGAAAATGGTGACCTCTTCGCCCACGGGATAGAAGTCGTCCCCCAGATCAATGAGCGTCTGGTCCATGCAGATTCTTCCGGCGACAGGATAGGTCTTCTCCCCGATGATGACGTGCGCCCTGTTTGACAACACCCGGGGATATCCATCGGCATACCCGATGGGGATGGTGGCTATGGTGGAGTCCTTTTCCACGGTATAGGTGAGCCCGTAGGAGAGCCCTGTGCCTTTCTTGACACGTTTTACGAACATGATCGCTGTCTTGAGTGTCATGGCAGGGGTCACCGGGAGTGTTCTTGTTTCTTCTCCGGAGGGATAGAGCCCGTAGCAGAGAAGGCCCGGTCTGATCATGTCGAGGTAGGAATCCGGGTAGTTCAGGATTGCACCGGAGTTTGCCGCATGCCGGTCTCCACAGGAGATGCTCAGCGCCTCAATCTTGAAAAGGAACTCCTTGAAGGTTCGCAGCTGCTGGGCGGTGAAACTGCTCCCAGGGCAGTCCGATACCGGGAAATGCGTGTAGATGCCGGATATGACGATTTGAGGTATGTTTGCGATCTCTTGAACGGTCTTAAGCGTTTCTTCGGGGCGAAACCCGAGCCTTCCCATTCCGGTGTCGGTCTTGATCTGAACCTTGATGGGGCGGTGCCACTTCTGTGCCATTGCGGCCAGGGAAGAAACAAGGGAACTGTCCACGAGGGTCGGCATGAGGTCGTGGGCACAAATGGCCTCGATGTCTTCACGGGTGTCGTTGATGAGTCCGAAGATCAGGATGGGCAGGGTCACTCCCGCATCCCTGAGCTGCAGTCCTTCTTCGATGCTGCTCACGCCGAGCATGTCCACGAGGGATTTTTCCTCGACAAACCTCCCCACAGTGGATGCACCATGGCCGTAGGCATCCGCCTTTATGGCCATGAGGATCCTCTTGCGGGTCAGGGTGCGGAGAGCGCGCAGGTTGTCCCTGATGGCAGTCAGATCGATGATAACCCGGGTGGGTCTCATGGAGACGGCCTAATCCGCCCTCTTGCGCAGGAACGTTGGGACGTTGTAGAGCTCCTGGTCCAGCACGCTTTCATCGACGACCATGCCCAGACGGATGACTTCCTTATCGCGAGATTCTTCCTTCTGTTCCTTCTTTCTCATGAATGCCGGCCTGCTGTAGTCGATCACGGTGGCGTTGTGGATATCCCGGGAAGTGGTTGTTGTCCGCTCCCGTTCCTGGTTGGACAGGACAATGGGCTTACTGGCGAACCCCGTGGCCACAACGGTTATGGCAAGGTCATCGTGCATGGACTCGTCGATCACCACGCCCCAGATGATATTCGCGTCATCGTGGGCAGCGGCCTGGATGAGGGAGGAGGCTTCATGGATCTCATTCATGGTGATGCTCGGACCGCTTGTGATGTTTATCAGCAGTCCTTTTGCTCCATGGATGTCCATATCCTCCAGCAGGGGTGAGGAGATTGCAGCCTCTGCCGCAATGGTGGCCCTGGCCTCGCCGCTTCCCATGCCGATGCCCATGAGCGCCTTGCCTTTCTCCACCATCACGGCCTTCACATCGTTGAAGTCGACGTTGACGAGACCGGTGTTGTTGATGAGATCAGAGATGCCCTTGACGGCATTGATCAGGATATCATCGGCCATCTTGAATGCCTCGAGCATGGGGATGTTTTTTCCCGCAATGCTCAGCAGCCGGTTGTTCGGGATAACGATGATGGCATCCACATGCTGAGCGAGATCTTTTTCTCCGGTTTCAGCCAGCGTCATCTTGCGCTTTCCCTCAAAGGGGAACGGCTTCGTGACAACGGCCACGGTCAGTGCGCCCACTTCCCTGGCAATGCGCGCCACCACCGGGGATGCCCCGGTCCCGGTGCCTCCGCCCATGCCTGCGGTGATGAACACCATGTCGGCTCCCTCGAAGGCGTCACGGATCTCGGGTTCGCTCTCCTCGGCTGCAGATTTGCCGATGTCAGGACTTCCCCCTGCACCGAGGCCCTTGGTGAGTTTCACCCCGAGCTGCAGCCGATGTGAGGACAGCGATGATTTGAGTGTCTGGATATCAGTATTGCATGCCAGGAAGTCCACTCCCTTGAGATTGGCGTTGATCATGTTGTTGATCGCATTGCAGCCGCACCCGCCAACACCGATGACCTTGATTCTTGCCCCGGTAGTTTCCAGTTTTTCCAGTTCAAACATGATAACCTCCTTGCCGTTTAAAAGACTTCCTTGAACCACCGTATCATACGGTCGAGAATCCTCTCAAAAGAGGTGCTTACCTTGGGCCGAAAACTGTATTCAGGTCGTGACGTTTCATAGATGCACAATCCCACTGCAGTGGCGTAGGCAGGGCTCTTGACAAGCTCCACCAGTCCCTTGACACCACGGGGATACCCCACGCGTACCGGCATGTGCATGATGCCTTCTGCGATGTCTGCGATTCCCTCCAGCTCGCTTGCCCCCCCGGTGAGGACCAGACCTGCAGACATCGTCTCCACAAGGCCTGTGTTGCGGATTTCGGTATAAGCGAGCTTGAAAAGCTCCTCCACACGGGATTCAATGATCTCGGCGAGGATTCTCCTGGGAACCATGTTGACCGTGTCCCCCCCGATGGAGGGGACTTCGATCTGCTCATCAGGGGATACACGTGCGGCGATTGCATGACCATACTTGATTTTCAGCCGCTCTGCTTCTGCAATGGGGGTCCGCAGCCCCACGGCGATATCGTTCGTGATGTGATCACCGCCGAGGGCGAGGACAGCCGTATGGCGGATCGCGCCCTCGTTGAAGGCGGCGATGTCTGTCGTGCCTCCACCGATATCCATGAGGATCACCCCGAGCTGCATCTCGTCCGGGGTGAGGATGGCCGCAGCAGAGGCGATCTGCTGGAGCACGATATCCTGCAGCCCGAGGCCTGCCTTCTGGGCGCACTTCGTGATGTTGCTCACTGCCGTGACCGAACCGGTGACGATGTGTACCCGAGCCTCGAGCCGGGAGCCTGCCATGCCGACGGGATCTGAGATTCCCGAGAGATCATCCACCGTGAAATCCTGTGGGAGCACGTGAATGATCTCCACACCCACGGGTTTGGCAAAGTCTTTGGCCTGATCAACGACGCGCTTCTTGTCCGACGGCGTGATTTCATCACCCTTGATGGCGATGACACCGCTGGTGCTTATTCCCTGGATGTGGCCTCCCGCAATGCCGGTATAGACCTCGTCGACCCTGATGCCTGCCATGCGCTCCGCATCCTCAACGCAGGAGCGGATGGCGTCCACGGTCTGTTCCATGTTCACCACGAGACCGCGGCGAAGCCCTTTGGATTCAGAGATGCCGAATCCAATCACCTCAACATCCCCATTTTCCCTGATCTCTGTGATGAGACAGCAGATCTTGGTGGTCCCGATATCAAGCCCAACTACGATTTTATCCCTCGCTGCCATGTCCCCCTCTATTCCTCAATACGATTTTGTCCTCCGACGTGAGATCCATTATGGTGCCGGCTGGAGGGTTTATCTCCTTGATGGTTTTCATGGCCATGTCGATCTTTTTCGGGGTCATTTCTCCGAAGATGACAAGGGTGATCCCACCCTGGAGCCTGATGTGTACCAATCCGCCCGATTCTATGATCAGATCTCGTATCTTGAGGCCCTTTGCCTCTACCATGGATACAGCCCTCATGGAATCCTTCAGAATCTCGTGGAGTTCCTCTTCTGCACCGGAAGATTCAAACTTGGAGGCCTGGATGATGAGTCCGAAGGCGTCTTCTTCCCGGGCTGAAATGAACACCTGTGCATCCTCTGAGATGAGGTAGGGCTTGTCTTTCAGGATCAGGGTGGCAGTGGGCTTGTGTTCTTCGATGGTCACGCTCAGGGATGCGGGTGCAAAGCTCCTGGAAACAATGATGTTCTTGACCCAGGGGTGTTTCTGGAGCCGGTTCCGTGCCACCTTTACATCCCAGGAAAGGATGTTGCTCCCCTCATCAACATCGAGCAAGGTGAGGACCTCGTCTTTTTCCACATTGGCGTTTCCCTTGATTTCGATCTCTCTGATCAGGAAAATCTGGCTGTTGATGATATAGGCGGCCGCACAGAACGTTATGAGCACCCCGGAAATCCCGAGAGACAGCCAGATGAAGACCCGCAGGGCAAGATTGATCTGGGAGAGGGTCTTCTTCTTGGAAGGGGTTTTAACCCTTTTTTTATAGTCGTTAACCAATGATCCGGACCTCCTCGATGAGATCTATCCCGGACACATCCCTCACCCTTGTTTTCACGGTGTCGATGAGGCTCTTGATGTCGGTGGTGGAGGCGGTTCCGTCATTGATGATGAAATTCGCGTGAACCTCCGAGACGCGGGCTCCCCCGATGCGGTACCCTTTCAGCCCTGCCTGTTCGATGAGCATTCCTGCAGGCTTCTCTGCTGGATTTTTAAAGATCGATCCGCTGCTGTACCCTCGTGGCTGCAGCCGCTTTTTCTCCAGATAGGGCCTGATGGTCTGCCGTACCTGCTCGGGAGATTTCTCTTCAAGGCTGCAGACGATTCGGGTGACAACCGAGTGTGGAGGGATCCCGCCAGTGCGGTATCCATAGGAGAGTCGATCCCTGGTGGTGGTGTGAACTCCTTTTTTGTCCGCAAGTTCAATCGAGTCAACGCTGTCCAGGATCCCCTTGCTCGGCGTTCCCGCATTCATGGCCACGGCCCCGCCCACCAGCCCGGGGATCCCGGCCAGGAACTCGATGCCTGACAAGCCACTTCGTATGCAGAAGCCCACGAGGTGCTTCACCGGGACTGCACCCCCCGCCGAGACCTGGTCGCCCTGGTGTTCGATGAAGTCGAATCCCTTTCCGAGTCTTATTATGGGCCGCTGGATCATGGCATCCTCGAAGATCGTATTGGTGCCACCGCCCAGGACAACGAAGTCATCGAGGCCGGCGATGAGCTCGAGGAGCTCTGTGACGTCTTCCGGCTCATAGACGGTCTTGAGCGTTCCCCCGCAGTGCATCGAGGTCACCTCACGTGCGGGAATGTCTGAAAAGCTCTTCATGCAAGCATCTCCAGGATGAGAAGGCTCTGTCTCCAGACGTCGCCCGCCCCGAGAAAGACCAGGAGATCGCCGTCTCTGAGTTCGTCAAGCAGCGCCCGGGGAATATCCTCCTTGCGCTCGATATAGCGTGCATCCCTGTGTCCGTGGTCCTTGATCTTCTCGTGGAGGTTCTGCCCGGAAACCCCGGGGATGGGAGTTTCCGATGCCGGGTAGATCTCCGTGATGTAGAGGCGCGAGGCATCGTAGAACGAAGTGATGAAATCGTCGAAGAGGTCCCTGGTCCGTGTGAACCGGTGCGGCTGGAAGACGGCGATGACCCGGCGGTCCGGGAAGCCGTTCTTCAGGGCCTGGAGGGTCATCCTGATTTCTGTGGGGTGGTGACCGTAGTCATCCATGACGGTGATCCCGTTCTTGATTCCCCGGATCTGACATCTCCTCTGGACCCCCTTGAACAGAGCGAGCCCTTCTCTGATGTGATCGAAGGAGATACCGAGTTCGAGGGCCGTTCCCAGGGCGGCCAGGGAGTTGAGGCAGTTGTGCTTTCCCGGAACATTCAGCGTGATCTCGCCAAGGGTATCCCCATTGCAGTGGGCCTTGTACCGGGTGGTCATTCCCTCGAAGATCGGTTCGGTATAGCGGTACAGGGCTTGGGTGTGAGATCCGTAGGTGATCACCTTGCGCTCCAGTTGCGGGATGATCTGCTGCACGTGTTCATCGTCGAGGCAGACCATGTCGAACCCGAAGAAGGGTACCTTGTTGAGAAACTGGACATAGGTGGACAGGATATCGTCCAGGTCCCGGTAGCAGTCCATGTGCTCCCGTTCGATGTTGGTGACCACGGCAATGATGGGTGCGAGCTTCAGAAACGACCTGTCGCTCTCGTCTGCCTCGGCCACGAGGAGATCCCCCTCGCCAAGGCGGGCGTTGGAACCGAAGATGTCCAGCCTGCCGCCGATAATGGCAGTGGGGTCGGTTCCCGCTGTTGACAGGATCGTTGCAAGCATGGACGTGGTGGTGGTCTTGCCGTGGGTGCCGGCAATGGCAATGGAGTATTTCATCCTCATGATCTCCGAGAGCATCTCGGCCCTCGGGATCACGGGCAGTCGCTTCTCCTTTGCGGCGACACACTCTGGATTGTCGAGACTGACAGCGGAGGAATACACGATTACCTGGGCATCGCCGATGTTGGCTGCCCGGTGGCCGATGAAGACCTCTGCCCCCATGTCACGGAGCCGCTGGATGGTTTCTGAATCAGCGATATCGCTCCCTGTGATGGTAAAGCCGTGGTTGATGAGGAGCTCGGCGATCCCGCTCATGCCGATTCCGCCGATCCCGACGAAATGAACCCTCTGTATGCCCCTAAACATTGAGTATCTCCCGTGCAATTCTGGGTGCTCCGTCACCGAGGTTCATCCGGTACATGGAACGTGCCGCCTCCGTGAGTCCTTCAGCGTCGGAGATTCTCGTGAGGATTTCCAGTGCCAGTCGCTGGGCGGTAAGATGCTGATCAGGGATAATCCACCCCCCTCCGCGGGAGGCAACGAAGTGAGCGTTTTTCATCTGGTGATCGTCCGTCGCCAGGGGGTAGGGTACCATGATACCCGGGACCTTCATCCGGGAAAGCTCGGAGAGGGTCAACCCGCCGCTTCTGCACACCGCGAGGGATGCACGCCGATAGACGGCAGCCATGTCATCGATGAATTCATGCACCTGTGCCTGGATTCCACCGGCCCGGTATGCCTCACTCACCCAGGGATAATCCGCTGATCCGCACTGGTGGATCACCTCCGGGCGTAGTCCCTGCTTCTTCAGCATGACGAGTGCTTCAGGTGCTGCACGATTGATGCTTCGTGCTCCGAGGCTCCCTCCCAGGACGAGGAGGGTCGGGGGGTGTTCGAGCCCCTTTTCCGGGGTCAGTTCCTCGCGGACCGGGTTGCCGGTAAGGATTGTTTTCTCTGCCGGGAATATTCCCCGAGTATCCGGATAGGCCAGAAACACCCGGTGTGCGATCCTGGAGAGGATCCTGTTGGTCAGCCCCGGGATGCTGTTCTGTTCCTGGATTGCACACAGAGAACCGCTCAGACGGCCAGCAAGCACGACCATTCCGGTGACGTATCCGCCGGTTCCAATGATCCAGTCAGGCCTGAACCGCCTGATGATGCGCAGCGCCGAGAGGAATGCCCTGAGATTTATTGCTCCCGATCTGACAACGTCGCGTATCGACTTGCCCTTGACGCCCAGTGCCCTCAGGGGAACGAAATCCATGCCTCTGGCTCGGGTGAGACGCTCATCAAGCCCCCTGTCGGTGCCGACGAACACCAGTTCCAGGTCTGGGCTGAGTTTTTTCAGCGAATCCGCAATGGCAAGGGCCGGCATGACATGTCCGCCGGTGCCCCCCGCTGTGAGCAGGACCCTCATAGCCTGGCCCTCCTGGATACCGACAGGATCATTCCCGAGATGATCATGGTGGTGAGCAGGGTTGACCCTCCATAGCTGAAGAACGGCAGGGCGATTCCTGTGGTTGGCAGCACAGACATGGCGACCCCCATATTCATGATCGCCTGGAGACCGATGAGGCACACCGATGAGAGCACGAGGTAGAAGCCGAAGGAGTCCTTCGTTGCCTGTGCAATGGAAAACCCCCTCCAAATCCAGAGTCCAAAGAGCGAGATGACCAGGGCAGTGCCGAGAAACCCGAGTTCTTCTCCCACCACGGAGAGAATGAAGTCCGTGTGCGGTGCCGGGAGAAAGAACAGCTTCTGCGTTCCCTGTCCCAGACCGGCTCCGAAGAACCCTCCATTGGCAAAGCTGACCATGGACTGGATAACCTGATACCCGATCCCCTGCATGTCACTCCAGGGGTTGATGAACGCCGTAAGTCGGGCCCTGCGGTAGGGCTCTGCAAGCATGAGGATGCTCCCCAGGGGGATCAACGGCAGGGTGATCAGAGCCAGGTGTTTGATCCGCATGCCGGCGAGAAACAGGACGAGCAATGACCAGATGCCTATGGCTGCGGCCGTTCCAAAGTCAGGCTCCAGGAAGATGAGGGCACAGGCGATACCGACGATGATGAGAATCGGGAGAACACCGGAGGAAAAATCCCGGATATCCTTGGACTGTTTCGAGAGGAAGTATGCCATGTAGAGGATGAGGGCGATTTTCATGAGTTCTGAGGCCTGAAAGGAGAACGAGAGGATCTTCACCCACCGGCAGGCATGTCCTGCGGTTCTTCCTATCCCGGGGACAAAGCACAGGATGAGTGCACAGAACCCTGCGAAGAGAGCGAGGAGGATGAGCGGTTGTGAGCGAAAACGCCGGTAATCGATCTTCATGGCAAGAAGCATCAGACACAGGCCAATCCCGAGGTGGATGAGGTGCTTCTTGATCAGAGCGATACCGGTTCCATAGAGTTCCTTCGAGACGAAGTAGCTCGATGAGAAGATCATCACCGTCCCCATGCCCATAAGGGAAAGGGTCACGAGGAAAAAGATGACATCAAAATCTATTTCATACTCTGCAGGATTGAATCCACGCATCCCCTGAAAACCTCTCCTCTGTGAGCGTAGCTCTTGAACATATCAAAACTTGAACATCCGGGACTCAACAGCACGATATCTCCCGGAAGGGCGCTTCTGTAGGCCTTCCATACCGCCTCCTCCATGTCACGGGCACTGCAGCACGCCACGAGAG
>DSBG01000090.1 GCA_011046135.1 Deltaproteobacteria bacterium | reverse complement strand
GCATAGCACCTCACCTATACACACGTTCACCCCCCGGCATCAAGGAGCACCAGGGTGTTCGTGAAAAAAAACTGTGTTCATGGTACACGGGCACCAGCGTCTTCGCGACCTCCCCCCCCGGTCTATGGCAGAGGTGGCTACCTCACAGACCACTCGACAGGTTCATGGAGGACACTTGTACACCACGGGAGCATGCCTCCGAAGGTCATGGGCTGACCGGCGGGAGATCGGGTGGGTTCTGTGCCTGGTCGCGGGAGACAAGCTCTGCCCTGAAGGTCGGCAGGGCATGAGGATAGCGCTTTTGGATGAAGCTCACGAGCTTCTCGCGTACCTCGCACCGGAGTGTCCACGCATTCGACGAGTCCGATGCGCTCACCAGGGCCCTGATCTCCATGGTCCGCTCCGTGGCATTGGTGACCTGGAGCACGCAGACACGTCTGTCCCACAGCGGGGATGCCGAAACGATCCGGGTGAGTTCCTCCCTCAGGGCATCCACATCCACGCGGTAGTCCACGTAGAGGAACACCGTGCCCAGCAGGTCCGCACTCACCCTGGTCCAGTTCTGGAAGGGCTTTTCCACGAAGTGGGTGATGGGAAGAATGAGCCTGCGCTGATCCCAGATGCGCACCACCACGTAGGTGAGCGTGATCTCCTCGATCCTGCCCCACTCGTTCTCCACGATCACCACGTCGTCGATGCGGATGGGCTGGGTCCAGGCGATCTGCAGGCCGGCAAAGAGCGTGCCCAGGGTCCGCTGCGCGGCAAGTCCGATGATGATACCCGCAATGCCTGCAGAGGCAAGGATGCTGGTCCCGAACTCCTGGACGCGCTCGAATCGCATGAGGATGACGGCAACAGCCACCAGGGCGATTATGATGTTGACGAACCTGGACAGAAACTGGACCTGGGTGTGGATCTTGCGCGCCTGGAGGTTGTCGGCGACATCGAGGGAGTGCCGGGCGCGCAGGTGATCCGCGAAGACCAGGACGATGCGCATGACGAGCCAGGCAACGGAAATGATGAAGAGTGTCGCGAGGATCGTGGAGACGGGAATTCTGAGGGTGTCCGGGGCATCCATGATGGGAACCAGCGCCGAGATGGCGACCACGAGAATGATCCACCTGATGGGAGCACGCAGCCTCCTCACGATGGAGAGCTCGTTGACCGAGGGCATCTGTTTCATGACCCGGGCGAGCACCTTCATGAGGATGGCGTGCGCGATCAGCACAGCGATGATGACGGCCCCGAAAACCACGAGATGCCAGTATTGACCGGCACTATTCGAGATCAGTTCGTACACGGTAAACCTCCTTTCCTCTCGAGTGCTGCAGAGACCTCTTGTTGATACCTACCGTACCTGTACGTGTCGTACCTCTTGTTGATACCTGTCGTACCTGTACATGTCGTATCTATAACTATAGGCCCGGCAGAGAAAAATGAAAGCGGAGCGCTCAGGTGCTCTCAGGATTTCAGGCAGAAGCGTTCGTCGGCGCTGCCAGCAAACCAGCCAGAGTTTCAGGCAGATACGGGTGCCGGTGCTGCTCGCATTCTGCTCAGGGTTTCAGACAGGAGTGTTCGTCGTCGCTGCCCGCATTCCGATCAGGGTTTCAGGCAGGTGCGGGTGTCGGCGCTGCTCGAATTCCAGTCGATGAGCGAGGCGATTTCCTCCCAGCTGCCCACCTCGTGGAAGGAGTGCGGCCTCTGGTTCCAGGGCTGGGTGTAGAGAATAGGGGTGATGCCTGCATCGGCGAGCATCACGCAGGTGTCCAGCCGGTCATCGATGAAGTAGCGCACGCGGGTCCCTGAGAGGATGTCGAGCTTTTTCGAGCTGATGCCCGTTGCCGCTACCTGGATGCACTCGGGCAGGAGCCGGGGGAGGTGCTTTTCAAACCACTGCTCGATGGGTTTTGCAAAGGGGCGCGCGGTGACACAGAGCAGCGGACTCATGGACGCCATTCTCGTGAGCACGTCCACGGCTCCCCTGTTCGGCATCAGGTCGAGCTCATGGGGATAGTTGGTCAGGATGTCGATGAGCTCGAAGGCGTGTTCCCTGTCCATGTCGATCACGTTGAGGAACTCGTAGTCTGTGATGTCCTCGTAGTTGATCTCCACGTTGTAGCGTGACTTTGCAAGGCTCACGAAGAGCCTGAAGGTGTCGGCAATGACACCGTCAAAATCAAAGGCGATCTCGCTGGGTGTAATCTGCATGGACCATTCTCCCCTTCACTCTGTATCACTGCTGTGTAGCACAGACTGTCGCGCCGTGGAAGAACCTCTTCCGTCTCCCGGGAATCAGCCGGTAAACCGTTTCGCATCCCCGGGGAAACAAGCGGAAATACCAGTTGACAAAACTCGAAGATACAGGATAACCAACACACTCGACACAGGCACGTAGCTCAGGGGGAGAGCACCACCTTGACGCGGTGGGGGTCCAGGGTTCAAATCCCTGCGTGCCTACCATTTTTTTTGGAGACCATATGCCCCAGATGACGATCACTGTGGATGGCAGGAACGTGTCCACAGATGGTGCTACCATTTCCGATGTCGTGAAGGATCCGCGCGTGGTTGCCGCACGCATCAACGGCTCCCTGGTGGATCTGGCGACCCCCCTTGCCGATGGGGTCCGCATCGAGACCATCAGAGAGGATACGCCCGAAGGAACCGAGATCATCAGGCATTCCACCTCCCACATCATGGCAGAGGCAGTGAAACTCCTGTTCCCGGATGCGAAACCCACCATCGGCCCGTCCACCGAAGACGGGTTCTACTACGATTTCGATCGGGATGAAACCTTCTCCACCGAGGACCTCGAGAAGATCGAGGCGAAGATGCTTGAACTCGTGAGCCAGAACCAGCCCTTCCTCCGCAGGGAAATGACCAGGGAAGAGGCCAAAGCATACTTCAAATCCCGGGGCGAACCCTACAAGGTCGAAATCATCGATGAACTCGACAATGACGTGGACACGGTGTCCCTCTACGAACAGGGGTCCTTCGTGGATCTCTGCCGGGGGCCGCACGTTCCCTCCACCGGATACCTGAAGGCATTCAAGCTGCTCTCGCTCGCCGGCGCCTACTGGAGAGGCGACGAGCGCAACAAGATGCTCCAGCGCATCTACGGCACGGCGTTCAGTTCTCCCAAGGAGCTCAAGCAGCACCTCGCGTTCCTCGAAGAGGCGCGCAGGCGCGATCACCGCAAGCTCGGCAAAGACCTGGACCTGTTCCTCACCTCCGACGATCTCGGGCCGGGGATGATCGTGTACCTGCCCAAGGGCGGTATGCTCAGGACCCTGCTGGAGGATTTCGAGAAGAAAGTGCACTTCAAGAGAGGCTACCAGATCGTCTACGGGCCGAGCATCCTTCGGGGCAAACTCTGGGAGATCTCGGGCCACATGGACAACTACAAGGACAACATGTACTTCACCGAGCTCGACGGACAGGTCTACGGCATCAAGCCCATGAACTGCCTTGCGCACATCCTGATCTACAAATCCAAGATCAGGAGCTACCGGGACTTGCCCTTGCGGTTTTTCGAGCTCGGAAACGTCACCAGGCACGAGAAGTCGGGGGTCATCCACGGGCTGATGCGCACCCGGCAGTTCACCCAGGACGATGCGCACATCTTCTGCAGGCCTGACCAGCTCATCGACGAGATCACGGCCATCATCACCATGGTGGAAGAGGTGATGGCGGTCTTCGGATTTGAATACACCATGGAGATCAGCACCAGGCCGGAGAAATCCATCGGCTCGGACCAGGACTGGGAGATGGCCACAGAGGCCCTCAAGGAAGCCCTCAATGCCAAGGGGCTGCCCTACGAGATCAACGAGGGTGACGGGGCCTTCTACGGGCCAAAGATCGACGTGAAGATCAAAGACGCCATCGGCCGGCAGTGGCAGTGTGCAACGATCCAGTGTGATTTCTCCCTGCCCGAGCGGTTCGACACCTCCTTCGTGGGGTCCGACGGGGCCAAGCACCGTCCGGTGATGCTCCACCGGGTCATCCTGGGGTCCATCGAGCGCTTCATCGGGGTGCTCATCGAGCACTATGCAGGTGCCTTCCCGGTGTGGCTCGCCCCGGTCCAGGCCGTTGTCATGAACATCACCGACGCCCAGGCCGACTATGCCGGCCAGATCGCGGATGAACTCAGAGAATCAGGGGTCCGGGTGGAACTCGATGTCAGGAACGAGAAGATCGGCTACAAGATCAGGGAGGCGCGGCTCCAGAAGGTTCCCTACATGGTTGTCGTGGGCGAGCGGGAGAAGCAGGACAGGACGATCGCGCTGCGGGACCGGGACGGCCAGCAGCAGACCATCGAGCTCGAGACGTTCATCGCCAGGATACACGAGGAACAGCCCGCGGTGTAATGCATATTGACAACGATATTTCGCTGGGTTACATAAGCGCGTAAACTTTTTAACAACGGAGGGGGTTATAGCTAAATTCGATTTTCGTACGAGCGCACGGAGCAAAGACAGGATCAGGGTAAACAATTTCATTGTCGCCGAGAGCGTCAGGGTGATCGATCCCGAGGGTGCTCAGCTGGGGATCATGACCGTGCCTGCCGCAGTCAATGCCGCGAAAAACTTCGGAATGGACCTGGTTGAGGTGTCGCCGCAGGCAACCCCTCCCGTGTGCCGCATCATGGAATACGGCAAGTTCAAGTACGAGAAGTCAAAGAGAGAGGCTCAGGCGAGGAAGAAACAGACCGTAATCGTCCTCAAGGAGATAAAATTCCGGCCAAAGACCGACGAGCATGACTACCAGTTCAAGCTCAAGCACATCATGCGGTTTTTGGAGGCGAAGAACAAGGTAAAGGTGGTCATTCGTTTCAGGGGGAGAGAGATCATCCACATGGACAAGGGGTTCGAGATTCTCAACAGGGTCCGCACGGATGTGCAGGAACTTGGAATCGTGGAGAGTGAGCCCAAGTCAGAAGGCAGGGTCTTGATCATGATGCTCGCCCCGAAGTAGGGTTTTGAGAGGACAGACATGAAAGTGAAAACCAATCGCAGTGCGGCAAAGAGGTTCTCGCGGACAGGGAGCGGGAAGATCAAGAGAAACAAGGCATACGCACGTCACCTGCTCTCGAGCAAGACGACAAAACGCAAGCGGAAACTCAGGAGATCGACCCTTGTCGACTCCGCGAACCTCGTTGGCGTGAAGAAGATGCTGCCATATCTCTAAGGGGACTACAAGACAATGCGAGTTAGACGTGGAAAGATAGGAACGAGAAAGAGGAAAAAGATCCACAAGCTCACCAAGGGCTATTACGGTGGCCGGCGCAACCTCCTGCGGGTCGCCAAGGAATCGATGAACAAGGGTCTTGCCTATGCGTACCGGGACAGACGACAGAAAAAGAGGGACTTCAGGCGCCTGTGGATTGCCAGAATCAATGCAGCGGTCAGAATGAGGGGTGCCACCTATTCACGGTTTATCCATGCCCTCAAGAACGCAGGCGTTGAGATCGACAGAAAGATCCTTGCCGACATCGCGGTGACGGATCCCAAAGGGTTCACGCACATCCTCAAGAACGTCTCGAATGCCTAGATGGAAAAACAGCTCGAAGAATTGAAGCGTTCGTTCTGCTCAGATCTCGAGCGCCTGTCCAAGCCGGAAGACCTTGAGCAGCTGAGAATCCAGTACCTGGGCCGCAAGGGGCGGCTCACCTCCATTCTTCGCCAGATGGGCCAGATCGACCCCGGAGAGCGCCCCCGCATGGGGTCCCTGTCCAATGCCCTGAAGACCTTCATGGAGGAGGAACTCTCCCGGAAGATCGAGGATCTCGGCAGAAGAGAACCTGCAGGGGAGGCCCTCGATGTGACGCTGCCCGGGAGAAACGTGCGCAGGGGAAGCATCCACATCCTCAACCAGGTGCTCTTCGAACTGCAGGAAATCTTCCTCAACCTGGGTTTCACCATTGTGTCCGGGCCCGAGGTGGAGGACGACTACCACAACTTCGAGGCGCTGAACATACCCGAGCACCATCCTGCCCGGGACATGCAGGACACCTTCTATTTCTCGCGCGATGTGCTCCTGCGGACGCACACCTCGCCGGTGCAGATCAGGGTGATGGAGACCAGCGACCTTCCGGTGAGGATCATCGCCCCGGGCAAGGTGTACCGGTGCGACTCCGACGTGAGCCACTCCCCCATGTTTCACCAGGTGGAGGGACTGTGGGTGGAGGAGGGGATCAGCTTCGCGCACCTCAAGGGGGTGCTCTACGAATTCATCCACATCCTCTTCGGTCCGGACATCCCGCTGCGGTTCCGGCCGTCCTTCTTCCCGTTCACCGAGCCCTCGGCCGAGGTCGACATGGGGTGCATCAGCTGCAAGGGCAGGGGATGCAGGGTGTGCAAGAACTCGGGCTGGCTCGAGATCCTCGGGTGCGGGATGGTGGATCCACAGGTGTACGGCTTTGTGGGTATCGACCCCGAACAGGTCACGGGCTTTGCCTTCGGCCTCGGGGTGGAGCGTGTGGCCATGCTCAAGTACGCCATCGACGACATCCGCCTTTTCTTTGACAACGACGTGCGGTTCCTGAGCCAGTTTTCCTGAAGGACAGACCATGAAGATCGGCTACAAGTGGCTCAAAGACTACATCGATCTGACGTGCGACGCCCACGAGGTCGCCCGGGCCCTCACCATGAGCGGCACCGAGGTGGAGGAGATCATCCACGAGGCCGTCCCGCGCGAAGTGGTGTGTGCACGCATCACCAAGGTGTGGCAGCACCCCGATGCGGACAATCTCTTCATGTGCCTGGTGGACACGGGCTCCGAAGAACTCCAGGTGGTCTGCGGGGCGCCGAACACGAGGGAAGGACTCATGAGCGCCTTTGCCCCGGTGGGGACCGTCCTCGGCGAAGGCATGAAGGTCAAGAAGGCGAAGATCAGGGGGCAGGAATCATATGGCGTGTTGCTCTCCGAGCGGGAGCTCTCCCTCACCGACGATCACACCGGCATCATGGAACTCGGTGACGATCTCTCGTGCGGAGCGGTCCTCGTCGACGCCCTCGACCTGGAAGACTGGGTGCTCAACCTCAACGTCACGCCCAACCGGGGTGACTGCCTCTCCGTGATCGGTATCGCCCGGGAACTCAGCGCGATCTTCGACAGGGACCTTGTCCTTCCCTCCTTTACCATCAGGGAGGCAGCCGAACAGATCGAATCTGCACTCACGGTGGAGATTCTCTCCCCCGATGCGTGCCCGCGATACGCGGCACGGCTCATCAGGAACGTCTCCATCAGCAAGAGCCCGTTCTTCATGCGCAGGCGGCTCTTCCAGGCAGGCATGCGGGCGATCAACAACGTGGTGGACATCACGAACTACGTGCTCCTGGAATACGGCCAGCCCCTGCATGCCTTCGACTACTCCTTCCTCGCCGGGCAGGCGATCGTCGTGCGCACGGCCAGGGGCGGAGAGACCTTCATCACGTTAGACTCCGCCGAGAGGACCCTGGGCGAGGACGACCTCCTCATCTGCGATGCGGAGAAACCCGTGGCCCTGGCAGGGATCATGGGCGGGGAGAACTCGGAGGTTTTGGATACCACCACGAGCATCGCCCTGGAGAGCGCGTTCTTCGATCCCCTGAGCATCCGCAGGACCGCAAAGGGACTCAACATCATGTCCGAGGCGTCCTACCGCTTCGAACGGGGAATCGACCCCGCCATCCAGGTGGCGGCTGCCAACAGGGCTGCCTTCTTCATGGCCGAGTACGCAGGGGCGAGCGTGGCTCGTGGCGTCATCGACGTGAACTCTCTTAAGACGAGCCCCCCCGAGATCCCCCTGCGGCTGAACTATCTTGAGACCGTGCTCGGGATCCAGGGCGTCCGTTCCCGGGATGTGGAAGGGATCTTCACGCGTCTGGGATGCGGGGTGCGGTCCGCGGAGAACGGGTGGAGCATCACCCCGGCAGCCTTCAGACACGACCTGCAGCGCGAGATCGACCTGGTGGAGGAATTCATCCGTATCCACGGCATGGACACGGTCACCCCGGAGCTGCCCACCTTCAAACCGCTGAAGAGTTCCTCCCTGGAGCGGAACTACCGGGAACTCAGGGTGCGGCTCGCCTCCATGGGCTTCACCGAGGTGGTGACGTACTCCTTCATTTCTCAGAAGTGGGGCCGGTTTTTCCCGGAGCAGCCCCTCGAACTCATCAACCCCATCTCGGACGAACTGAAGGTGATGCGGACCTCGCTCATTCCCGGCCTTGCCGCAGCCATGGAGAAGAACAAGAATCTGCAGATGAGAGACGTTGCGCTCTTCGAGGTGGGACGGTGCTTCCTGCCCGGGGCCGGAAGCAAGCTGCCCGAAGAGCCATCGCGCATCGGCATTGCCATTTCCGGTCAGCGCGCGCAGACGCACTTCTCCGAGAAAGCCGAGCCCGTGGATTTCTATGACATCAAGGGGATTGCCGAATCCCTGATCCCGGGCATCGAACTGTCCGTTTCAGATCACCCGTGCTTCAGGCCGGGCTTCCAGGCGGATATCCTGCTCAGGGGAGCGCACATCGGCCGTATCGGGTGCCTCCACCAGGACATTCAGGCCATGCTCGACATCACCGAGGAGGTGTTCATGCTCGAGGTGGACACCGACCCCGTCCTGGAGCGACCCTGGACAGGGCTCAAGGACATGCCGAAATTTCCCCAGACGTGGAGAGACCTCTCCCTGGTCGTCGATGAACGGGTCACGTATGCCCAGATCATCCGGGCCATCGAATCGCTCGGCATCGGGGAGATCAAACAGGTGACCCCCGTCGACCTCTACACCGGCGAGAGGCTCGAACCGGGCAGGAAAGGGATCACCATCAGGGTCACCTACCAGTCGGAGAAAAGGACGCTGGAAGACAGAACCATTACGGCGTGGCAGGATTCCATCCTCGCGACCCTGCACAAGGACCTGGGCATCGAGCTGCGCCAGTAGCGCGGTGAAGGGGTGCTCTGCCCTCGAACGTGAATTCCCCCGCTGTCCGTGACAGGATCCGTGAGCCGTACCCCCTGGTTTTGAAAAAAACGCTGAGAACGACGGACCGGCAGACCTCGCTGCGTACCGTGGAGCACCGGTGCGTCCCTCCTGAAAGACCGGTAAGATAGCGTAATAATTCAGAGACATTCCCGTATATCGCTCTTGTGTCGAGCCCTCGAACTTGGTATAGAGAGATGAAGGGCACCTCTGCATGGAGGTCCTGTTTTTATGAAATGAACTATCTACGTTGCAGGTTGCGGGGAAGGTGCATATCCACCTGTGCATCTCAAGATGAGGAAAGATGAAGCACCCACGCAAGCGGAGCCTTGCCTGATCATGGACAGACCGGAAAAACAGGGTCAATCGATCCCCTCGGTTTACGAGGTCGAGAAAAACAGGACATGACAGTTTTCAGGGAAAACGATACACAGCCTTCGCTGATCCCTTCTCTGGAGCCCATTCCAGGAGGGTTTCACCTGGAGTTGGCGCGAACCGGCGAAGATGGCTCCACGCCCCGGACACGCTTTCCCTTTGTGCTCATCAGCGAGTCCGGCCCTTTTACCAGGATAATCCAAGCCCGCATCGTGAGCGACAGCAATGCGGTCGCCAGGGAGGCGTTCCTCCTCCTCTC
>DSBG01000003.1 GCA_011046135.1 Deltaproteobacteria bacterium | reverse complement strand
GGCACGAGACGGCCTGCTCGAGCTCTCTGAACAGTTCGGAGCCATCGAGGCGAAACGGCTGGAGAAGACCCTGCTGGGGGAGCGCGACGGGATCGATCGCCTGATCCAGTTCCTGGAACACTCTCACTGGTGCGCCTTCGAGGATGTCGAACTCACCAGGATCTCTGAGACCAGCCTCCGCATGAGGACGCGCAACTGCACGGCTCAGAAGGCCGCGAAGAAGTGGGGGATGGACTTCTACGAGTGCGGTCCAGGCGCCCTGCGACTGCGGTCGGGATTTTTCCAGTACATCAATCCGAACGCCCGGGTGACCCGTGCGTTCACACCACCCGATGAGGCCGGGGACGAGACACCTCCCGAGGTGGCGTGCGAGTGGATCATCTCCCTGGAGGAACAGAAGAATCAAGAAACAGGGGATGTCTGAGCGAACCAATGATCTCCGGAAAGTACTCCTTTGGGGAGACGAACTGCGCTCACACCAGGGCTGCACAACAGGTCATGCATTCCAGGAGGTCCTCTGGTTTGTCCTAAATTCTCTCCCTCACCCCGAGTTTCTGGATTCGGGCTCTGCGCGGAGTTGTTTCCCTGCCGTTGATCGCGATCCTGGTTGGTCGCCCCTGGTGAGGAAACAGGGGATAGATGGTTATGGAATAGTGCTTTCCCTGCCGTGTTTCGCTCAGGTGAACCGGCTTCATGGACCGGGTAACTTTTTCAAAATGCCGTTTTCGACTTCTTGTATAAGATTCAGGCATGCAGGAAAAAACACATTTTCCCAGGGCGTCTTTCACCGTGGTGCCGAGCCGCAGGGCTGCCACCTCGTTCATGGCGAGCACCGTTCCTTCGGTGTTCAGCAGGATCAGTGAATCACTGCTTGCATCGAGCAGCATTCGCGCCGCTTCCAGGCTTTCCCGCAGGGATTTTTCGAGCTCGATCTGCTCGGTAATGTCGCGAGCCACTGAAATCACCCCCACGACCTCGCCCTTGTGGATCTTCGGCAACCCGCTGACCTCAGCATACCGCCGTTCTACGTTCTTCCTGATAACACCGTAGATGGAAGCGGGGACAATCTTACCGGAGAGGACGTGCTGGGCATTGTCAATGGCGTCTTCCATATCTGCAGGATCTACGATGCCAAGCTCATGGAAGCACCTGCCCACCAGTTCATCCGGTGCATACCCGGTAATGCGCTCAACATTGGGGGAGACGCTGCGGAGTCTGAAGGCGCAGTCATAGCAGAACATTATCTCATTGGTCAGAGAGAAATGAAGAAAATATCTCTTTTCACGCTCCCTGGCTGAAGCCAGCTTGTTCTTGAGCGCAGAAACCTCTGCATCGCGCTCGGCGATCATACGGTTAGCCTTGCGGAGTTCTTTCGCTACTGTTTCCGGGGGGATTCTCAACAAGTTCACACTGCGAACCTTTCAGTGCATGACATGGAATAGCAAACACAGACCTCGTTGGATTGAATAATAATTGAAATTATTCCTGCGTCAAGGACGACGCGCGTGAGGTGTCAAGACTTGTTAGAAATGTTCTCCTGTCAGACTCGTAGAAAAGGTCCCCTTCAAAGGTCCTCATCTGTACATCGTTTATCAGTCTTGGGGTTTCATTCTCCGAAGAACCTGCCTTCTTCCCAGGCAACCTTGTGCTCCATGATGACCTGGAATTGGTGGCCGAGATCCAGCAGCTCTCTCTGCCAGAAGAAATCGCTGCCCCAGTCAGGATGGTTTGTCCTGAAGTCATAGTCCCCGGCCTGACGGGCGCACCAGGCAAGGTAGTAGATGATGCGCATGAACCGCAGGCACTCGATGAGCCGCAGTGAGGGGTAATCGAATTCGCGGAACTGATCGTACCCGGCGAGGATATGGTCTATCTCGCGGCGAGACCTGCCGGCGTGGTCGGGCAGGAGCAGCCAGAGGTCGTGCGCCGGGGGGCCGTACATCATGTCGTCGAAATCGATCACCATCAGGCCTTCTCCAGGCCGGTCGAGGAGGTTGCCCCGGTGGAAGTCCCCGTGAATGCGTATGAACTCGGTGCCTTCGAAGAGCGGGGAGATGCTCTCCACGATGCGCAGCGAGAGGTCTTCGAAGGCAGAGGCGTGCTCCGGGGTGACAAAGCCACCCTGGATGATGAAATCCAGATCTCTCCGGGTGGATTGTTCCGGGTGCAGGGTGATCCTGTCCTGGGGCTTGCGGAGTGATCCTGCAGCGTGAATGCGCCCGAGCAGGCTGCCCATGCGGGTCCAGTCCTCGTCGGTATTGAGTTCGAACACGCGGCCTGCCCGCTTCGGAAAGAGCGCGAAGAAGGTACTGTCCGTCTTTCCCAGGGTGCTCCCACTAGCCAGGGGCAGGGGAGACACGACCGGGATCTCTGCCTGAGCGCAGTCATTGATAAAGCGGTGCTCGTCTTCGAGGGCCTCCCGGGACCAGCGGCCTGGCCGGTAGAACTTGGCGATAAGCCGTTCGCCCGCTGTGCTCTGCAGTTCGAAGACCCGGTTGATGTAGCTCGGCAGCGGTATGGTGAGCCCGGTCATGCGGGTGCCCAGGGCATCCTCCACCACATCGAGAATCACCTCGGGAGTGAGGTGCGTGAAGTCTGCGCTCTTCTTCATTCTGTTCCTCCCTGCCTGTGATCCTATAGATGAATTCCCCCTGGATGTCTTCAGGAAACTGGCTGAGTTTAGCGAGAGGGTCACCCTGGTTCAGGGCTTCTTCTCGTCCATTTTCTCCCTGAGGAACTGGAATCCCGGGGTGATGGTTTCCGTGATGTCCATGGGCAGGAGGGTTTTCGTTGGGTGCCCCATGTTCATGTCACCGCCTGCCTTGAAGAGATGCTCTACAAGGGTGAACACTGAGCGGGCAGGCATGCCGAGGGCAAGCTCGTTATCGCCGATGCCGGCAAACGACCGGTCGCCCATGCCCGGAAGCACCACCTGGGGACTGTCGAGCACAAAGGGCAGCAGGCCTCCCTTGAGACACGATTCAGCGAACCCCTCGAAAAAAGAGTGAACGAGGTCAGTGTACTCGTAACAGGCAGCGTGGATCATGTGGGTGAGCTGCACGCCGTCTCCATAGATGAGCACGGTGTCCGGGACCAGCTTCGTGTCCTTGAGGGGGGCTGACACAAACCCGCGGTACCCCTTCATACGATCCTCCCCCTTCGATCGCAGCAGTGCCCAGGCACCCCCGATCCGACGCTCCTCGGCTGCCCTGTCCTTGTGCCAGCCCTGCCTGACCTGGCTTTCGATGAGGTCTTCCTCTCCGATGTCGACCCACCCGTGGAAGGCCGTAGCCGGTGTGCAGAAGTTGTCGTCCGCGGTCATGGCCACCTGCATGCCCCACCTTCGGCTCAGGGTGAAGGCCTGGCACAGGGCGAGCTTCTTTCCTGCCTGTGACGGCCTGAATGTTCCCGGGGGGATATCGGCCTCGTCTTTGATATACGTCACTGAGATCGGATACGATGCAAGGTGGAGCCTGCTGAAGATGTCTTCTCCGGCCTTCCTGAAATCTTCGAGCGTGTTCATGATATCCTCCTTGTTCATTGGACTGCATTCACCTTCCAGCATCTTCAGCGGCGGGCAATCCGTTGCAAACCAGCGCCCGGCACCATGCAGGGATCTGTCCACGATAGCACACAACCTATCAGGGCTGCCAGCAGAGACATCGAAGATGGCACCCTGGATCCGGCCGGACAGGGTCCCTGGAGGCAAGGCGGTGCATTGCCTGTGATTTGAAGCCGGACGCCAGATTCTCCGAGAAGAACATCCTGGCTTCAGAATATGAGAAGGAACCCGGCTTGTGACTTGAAATCAGGGGGACTCATGCATAGCCGAGTTCGGCGAGGCGCTCTTCGCTGATGCCGAAGTAGTGGGCGATCTCGTGGACCACGGTGATTTCGATTTCGTCTTCCAGTTCAATGATGTCTTCACAGACCGAAAGCAGCGGTCCCTTGAACAGGACGATCGTGTCCGGGTAGAGGGACGGCCAGGTGATAGACTGCTCTGGCAGTGACACACCGGTGTACACGCCGAAGAGGAGTTCGTCTGCAGGCAGGTCCAGCTCCTCGAGGAGTTCGGGCGAGGGACGGTCTTCCACGGTGATGGCCACGTTCTTCACGTGGTGCATGAGCTCGTCGGGGATTCGCTCGAGAGCCTCGGCGACGATCCGCCTGAATTCATTATCGCTGACATCCAGCATGGTTCTGAACCGTAGCAGGGTTACTCTGCAAGAATCAACCCGTATTCTCCGGGCATGCACAGTTGAACCCCCTGTTCTCGATCAGCGATTCAGGATCCTTCTGGAATGTGAAGAGCCTCCTTGACACGCCCCCTGAAGTCACCAAACCTGGTCAAGGTGCATATCACCCGGAATCCACTTTCTGAAGGTGCCATTGCTTGACAAGGGGGTGCCTGGTTTCTATCATGAGGTACGTGGGAGCGTATGTTCCATCTCGAGTATCTGTCATGGCCATGAAGGGGAGGGATTGGAATGAATGCACTGGTTACCGGGGCACCCGGGTTCATCGGTTCGGTTCTCACCAGAGAACTGGTCAGGCAGGGGAACAGGGTGAGGGCCCTGGCACTGCCGGGCGAAGACACCGCTATGCTGGAACAGCTCGGCATCGAAATTCGAAGGGGGGATCTCAACGACCCTCGATCCATTGAAGGCATCTGTGATGGCATCGATACGGTGTTTCACCTGGCTGGCCGCGTCACCGACTGGGGAACCAGGCAGCAGTTCTGCCGCGCGATCCTCGATGCCACCTCGCATCTCCTGGGGGAGGCCGAAGGGAAGGCAGGTCGCTTCGTATACGCGAGCTCTGTTGCGGCGATCGGCCTGGGCCGCCACATGAAGGGAATCACCGAGACCGACCCTGCTATCAAGTCGGGCATCCCCTACAACGATGCAAAGCTCGATGCGGAAAAACTCGTGATCTCGCACCACAATTCGGGCAGGATCGAGAGCACCATCGTCCGCCCCGCCAATGTCACCGGTGCACGCAGCGTGTGGGTCACCGACATCCTGGACAAGATGAGGCAGATGCCGCTACCCCTCGTGGATCACGGCAGATACAGCGCCAGCCTCGTTTTCGTGGACAATCTGGTGGACGGGATGATCCTGGCGGCTACGAGTGAGAAAGCCAGGGGCAAAACCTACCACTTCAGGGATGACTGGGATGTGACCTGGAAGCAGTACATCACGGACCTCGGGTCCTTCATCGGCAAAAAGCCCATGGGCAGCATCCCGTACCCGGTGGCGCGCCTGTTCGGGAGGGTCTGCGACCTGATCTTCACCCCCCTGCACCTCCGGCCGCCGCTCTCGCGCATGTCCATCGAGATCACGGGCAGGGACAACGATGTGGACAACACCCTGGCCAAGCGTGAGCTTGGCTGGAGCACGAGGGTGTGCTACGATGATGCCCTGGAGCGGATCGGGGTCTGGGTGAAGGACCACTACCTGAAGCGGGGAAATAGACGAGGACAGCCGGGGCGCGCTCGATCGCCGGGTGAGTCGCCTGATCAGGTCGTTCCTCGCTGAATATGAACCCGGGCGCACGGGAGAGCGTGAAAGCAAAGGGGGTGTCTCATGACAGTGCCGGCACAGAAGTACGAACAGGTGAGGAAGACATCGACCAACGTGATGGTCCAGGTGCTGCTCCGGCTCATGGCAGCCAGCTTCAACTGGCGCGGGGCGCTCAACTCGTACCTCAAGAGCGACGAGGGGTGGATCAACTTCTCGGTCGGGATACGTACACAGAGCGGTTCCGTGAAGACCGGCATCGTCTTTTACAACGGTACGGTCCAGGTCAAAAGCTCTGTGCCGGAAGATGCCGACGTGATCCTGATCTTCGATTCGGACAGCGCGGTCAAGAGGCTGCTCTCTGCCACCCCCACGGAGCAGATCTTCATGCTGCTGAAAAGCGAGCTGAGCTTCGAGGGCAACGCCGCCTTTCTCAACCTCTTCTTCTTCCTGCTTTCCGTGCTTATCAACAAGAAGCAGAAGAAGCTCATGGCTAGTGAGCGGACCTCGCAGCAGAAGAACCTGCTCAAAGCGTCCCCCCGGCCGCACCTCGAACTGAGCGGAGAGATGCTCAAGCGCAGGGCCTACCGCATGAAGGCAGAGACGCATGACCCCGGGGTGAAGTATCTTTCCGAGCCCTATCTCTCCGACTACGGCCTCCATGATTTTCCCCGGGTGAGACAGTTTCTCCACACCCACCTCAACAAGCGGGCGGAAGTCTGCCCCGAGCTCCCGCACCTGGTAACCACCTGGCACAAGGCCCACGGGTTCGAGTACGACCGCGAGGGAAAGAAGTGGAACCCCATCACGAGGAAGGCGTTGGCCTTCAAGTATCTCCTGGAAAACAAGAAGCCCATCATCCACGACAACGACCTCATTGCCGGAACCACCACCACCAAGGAGATCGGGGTGGTGGTCTACCCGGAGGGGCACGGCACCATGATCTGGTCCGAGCTGCTCACCGTGCCGCACCGGACGCTCAACCCCTGCGACCTGTCCGAGGAGACTCTCAAGATCCTCCACCACGAGATCTTCCCTTACTGGGCCAGGAGAAACTTCAAGGAGTGGGTTCGGGACACGTATGACAAGCCGCTGTGCCAGAAGATAGACGAGCGCTTCGCCGTGTACTTCGACTGGAAGTCAGCTACCATCTCCCACACCATTCCGGATTTCCCCAAAATCCTGAGGATGGGCACGAGCGGAATCATCGATGAGATTCGCCGGGAACTCGCATCACGACCCCACGACGAGGAGGAAACGGCGACGCTCGAAGCCATGGTTCTCACCCTCGAAGGGCTCACCGCCTACTCCAGGAACCTGGCAGCTCAGGCGGCCCTCGATGCCAGGGCCCAGAGCGACCCACGGAGGAGGGAGGAACTGGAAAACCTCTCACGCATCTGCTCCCAGGTGGTGGAACACCCTGCCAGGACTCTGGACGAGGCGGTCAACGCCGTCTGGATTACCTGGGTGGCATTTCACCAGGAGAGCACCAATGCAGGCCTGAGCCTCGGCAGGCTCGACCAGTGGTTCCAGCCCTATTTCGAGGCGGACTGCGCCAAGCTCTCCTCTGAAGAGGAACGGGAGCGCTACATCCGGCACGCCATCGAGCTGATCGGTTGCTTCTACATGCGCTGCACCGACCATCTGCCACTCACCCCGGACCTGGCCAACTTCTACTTCGGCGGGAGCTCTTCGGACCAGGCAATAACACTCGGCGGCGTGACACCCGATGGGGAGGACGCGGTGTGCGACATGACCTACATCTTCCTGAAGGTGACCGAGATGCTCAGCATCCGCGACCCGAACGTCAATGCCCGGTTCCACCCTGAAAAAAATACCGACACCTACCTTAAGCGGCTCTGCGAGGTGAACCTCATCACCGCGGCGACGCCCTCCATGCACAACGACGTGGTCCTCATGAAGTCGCTTGAGCCGCTGGGCTACGACATCAGAGACCTGCGCAACTGGTCGGCCACGGGGTGCGTCGAGCCCACGCTCTCCGGCAGGCACATCGGGCACACCAACATGCAGATGATGAACATGGTGGCAGCCCTCGAGATGGCCCTGAACAACGGCTGGCACCCGGTGATGAAGTGGAAGCTGGGCCCTGATACCGGGAACGTGGAAAACGGGGGATTTAAGACCTTCGACGACTTTTTCGATGCCTTCACAAAGCAGTTCTCCTTCATCATCGACCAGTCCATCGAGTACAATCACATGCTGGCCGAGGCCCATCAGGAGCTGCGCCCCACGCCGCTGCTCTCCTCGCTGATCGATGGATGCATCACGAAGGGAAAGGATGTCACGAAGGGCGGCGCCGTGTACAACAGCTCTGGCTCAGCCCTCATCGGGCTGGCCGACGTGACGGACTCCCTCATGGTCATCAAGAAGCTCGTGTTCGACGAGAAGAAGGTGACCTTTGCACGGCTCAAAAATGCCATCGACACGAACTTTGCCCACGACCCGGCGCTCTACGCCATGGTCACCCGCAAGGTTCCGCTCTTCGGGTCGGGGAGCGACGAGGCCGTGGCCATGGCGAACCGGATCGCCACGTGGGCCCACGACTACTTCTTCAGCCTGCCCCACTACCGGGGAGGCAAGTACACCGTGGGGTTCTGGTCCATGTCCAACCACGTGATCTTCGGAACGCTCACCGGTGCGCTGCCTTCGGGAAGGCGCGCCGGGAAACCCTTCACCCCCGGGCTCACGCCCCAGGCAAACGCGTCGAAAAACCTGCTGGACAACATCAAGGATGTTGCACGCCTCGACCCCATGAACATCACGAACAACATGGCATTCAACGTCAAGATCGTCACCGACGCCCGCGACACCCGCGAGAAGACCGTGGGCGACATGTTCTCCTACGTGAAGACCTACTTCGATCTCGGCGGCATGCAGATGCAGATGAACGTGGTGAACTCGGCCACGCTCAGAGACGCCATGGCACACCCGGAAAACTACCAGAACCTCCTGGTGCGCATCTCGGGGTACAATGCCTACTTCGTGACGCTCAACCGGGACATGCAGCTCGAACTCATCGAGCGTGCGGAGTACGGGATATGAGCAGTCGGGCTCGATATAGGGAGCGTTCATGGAAGAAGTGTCGGATTGTTTTACAGTGGTGAGGCGACATGTGCCATTACCCTATCAATATGAAATAATAAAGGAATATATTTATCGGAAGCATTTAATCAGGGACCTCATGATGCTGCAGGCAGCGAGACTCGGGCGATGCCACTGTCGGAATATTTTACAGTGCCAGAAGAGCAGCAATTGGGTGCTGGTTTGTCAAATAGATTAGTGATATCAATATGATGGAAAGCTATCATGAAATTGATGTGTAGAATAAACCGTGAATTGGTCATGTTTCTTTGCGATTCTCCTGTCGGAATAGTTTACGATCATGCGGGAATGAATGTGCCATATAGTTGCTAATAGATTGAATTATCAAGGCATATCCAAATTGGCGCAGAAATTGCTTTATATCTATCAAAGAGAACAAGGTTATTCCAGGGAGGAACAACATGAAAAAAATGCCGGTGATCTCAATGCTCCTTATTCTTCTTTTCGCTGCATCCTCATGGGCTCTGTTTATATATGATACAGATTTGGATGTTTGGGTCGATGTCGGAACCCAAGATAGCTTTGTCGCTGCGGATACAACAAACGCTGCTTTTCCGCCCAGTGAACAGAACGAAATTGCATGGATCAACAGTGCCGTTCCCGAAACCTATACACTGAGTGATTACATGAAACTGGAAGACGATGATTTCAATATCTATAGAACATATATTGACACTGATTTGTATACAGTTACACTGTTCACGTTTGCATTGTCTTTCGGGGTGGCAACACCAGACTATTTTCTGGTAAAGTGCGGAAATGTTGTAGGAGATGTTACGACGTTCTTGTTCCGGAATGATAATGAGTCGCTCAATTGGGGAGTTTTCAACTTAATGGATGAAGGATACAATGTCTTCGAGATAGGCAATGTGAGCCACGGTGGAATGGCCGGTGGCGGCGCACCGGTTCCAGAACCTGCCACCCTGCTGCTCCTGGGCACCGGGCTTCTCGGTCTGGCAGGGTTCCGCAGGAAGTTCAAGAAGTAACGC
>DSBG01000105.1 GCA_011046135.1 Deltaproteobacteria bacterium | reverse complement strand
TGCGGAGCGTCTTCTCGATGAAGTCGATGTGCTCGACGGTGGCGGCCCGGGCGGTTTCGGGGACCCTGTTCTCGATGGCCTCGTAGATCCTCATGAGCTGAGCGCAGATCGCTACCGAACTGCCCGAGACCGTGGAGAGCTTCTTCCTGCTGAAGGGGAAGGCCCCGGTGAGCACCGTTGCCACGGATTTCCGCAGGTGCACGAAGATCGTGTTCTTTGTGGAATCTGCCAGGATGTCGAAGAAATCGGAGTAGAGCCTGCCCCCCTCCTTGGAGCTGAGCACCCGCTCTTCCCCGATGATCTCGAGCACGTCGATGATCTTCTTGAATCGCCGCTTCTGTTCCTTGCTCACGTTCTGCGCTGCGAGGGAGGCCGCCTCAGAATCGATGAGCCGCCGCACGGCAAGCAGTTCCCAGATCTTCTCGTGGTCCACGCTGATCAGGTCTTCGATGGACGAGCGGAAATTCTCGGTGAGCGATCTGACAAACTTGCCCTTGCGATCGCGTGACTCGATGTAGCCCTTTGCCTCCAGCAGTTTCATGGCCTCGCGCAGCGAGATCCTGCTGATGCCGAAGAGTTCCGTCATCTCCTGCTCAGAGGGCAGCTTGTCTCCGATCTTCAGGGTTCCCTGGGAGATGAGATCGACGACCTGGTTCATGACCAGGGTGGGAATATCCGGTGATTTCTCGATGCGCGACAACTTGGGGAGCGTGATCTTCTTCTGCATTGTTCACCTCAATAAAAGTCTATCTGTATGATAATAAGCCCTGCATACAATTGCAAGCTCGTAACCGGGGGTGGTGAAGAAACCTCTCGTGGTTCTATGCGTTATTCATCTACGATGAGCCGTGGCCGGAAATCAAGAAAATCTGACGAGACGAACACGAACCGGGTGCCGTCGATGGTGCAGTTGAATCCCCGGTAATCGACATCACCCAGGTGCATGTGTCCGAAGACCCAGGTGTGGCAGTGGTATTTCCTGGCGATCTGCACCGCCCTCCCCGGTTTTCCGTCGAGGGAGATCGGGGGATAGTGGGTCATGATGATCCGTGTGCCGGGGCGTTCGGGAAGGGCCTTCAGCGACAGGGAAAACCGGTGGAGCTCCCGCTCCCAGATCTTCTTGTCCGCGGGGGTGATGTCCTCGAGCCT
Organism: Deltaproteobacteria bacterium; assembly: GCA_011046135.1. Classification (GTDB taxonomy): domain Bacteria; phylum Desulfobacterota; class Desulfomonilia; order UBA1062; family UBA1062; genus DSBG01. Next base: position 8,536 of record DSBG01000105.1, on the reverse strand, counting down.
CAGGTCGGGGTCGAGCCACAGGCGCGATCCTGCCACCGCGATGTCTCCGAAGACGAGCGCCGTGTTCTGCAGCGGGACGATGGACTCGTGCACAACGGCATTGAGCTTGCTCAGGCTCGACCACCAGTAGTCGTGGTTGCCCCGCATGATCACCTTGGTGCCCGGCAGCTCCCCGATGAAATCGAGGTCTTTGCGCGCTTCTTCGAGTTTCAGCGACCAGGAGATGTCGCCGGGAATGAGCACGAGGTCACCCTCGCACACCTCCTCGAGCCATGCCGTTTTCAGGCGTTCGGCATGGTTCTCCCAGTGGGCGCCGAAGATGTCCATGGGCTTGTCTGCGCCGAAGGACAGGTGGAGATCAGCAATGGCGAAGACCTTCACGCGATTCCCTTCCCTCCAGGATCTTTCTGGCCTGTTCGCAGTCGGCAGCGATCTGCTCGATGAGGTATTCCCTGTCGGCAAACTTGATCTCGCCCCTGATATTCTCGATGAACTCCACGGTGAGGTGCTTTCCGTAGAGGTCCCGGTCGATGTCGAAGATAAAGGTCTCGATGGAGGTCCCCGCATCGCCGAAGGTGGGGTTGTTTCCCACGTTTGCCACGCCCCGCTGCGGCACGCCGTCGATGTACACATACACGGCATAGACCCCGTAGCCCGGGAGCAGCTCCTTGTCCGGCGTGAGATTGGCGGTGGGGAAGCCAAGCGAGTGGCCCCTGGAATGGCCGTGCACCACCGGGCCCGAGAGCCGGAAGGGGTGCATCATTACACCCGCGGCCCCTGCCACGTCGCCTGCCAGGAGCATCTTCCGGATGCAGGTGCTCGATATCACCGTGCCCTCCACGCTCACGGGTTCCACGCACTCCACGAAAAACCCCTTCTCCTCTCCCATTTTCTTGAGGAAGGTGATGTTGCCGTGGGCCTTGTTCCCGAAGAAAAAGTCGTGCCCCACCACCACGCCCCTTGCGCCGAGGGTTTGGCAGATCACGGTCTCCACAAAGTCTTCGGGCGATGTCCGGGCAAACTCCCTGGTGAAGGGCGCGATGACGAGACACTCCATGCCCGTGGACTCGATGGCCTTTATCTTCTCCTCCAGGGTAAAAATGAGCTGGGGGGTCACCCCCTTGACCACGGAGGCCGGATGGGGATCGAAGGTGTAGACCACCGAGGTTCCCCCGATGCCTGCGGCGTGTTTCTTTACCCGCCTGAAGATCTCCTGGTGACCCAGGTGGCACCCGTCGAAGTTGCCGATAGTGACCACCGGGTTTGCAAACCGCGATGGATCGATGCTATCGTTATTCCTGATGATTTCCATTCTCAAACATCCTTGACTTTTCACAGGTTCAAAATTATATAGGTGAAACGCTGGATCTTTACAAGACAAAGCACGCCGGGATGGCGGAATTGGCAGACGCGCTAGGTTCAGGGTCTAGTAGACGTAGGTCTGTGGGGGTTCAAGTCCCCCTCCCGGCACCATTTCTCAAATCATCCCACGCCCCCGAATAACTCCCACGCCGTAGGAGGCCCTTCAGGGGCGAAAATCGGGGCGGTCTAGAGGAACTGTTTGGATAGACGATTCGAATCGGGCAGCGATTGCGACGTTGTGCTCCGCCACAAAAGCCTTGTTCGGTCTTCAATCTGCGTTGAGATTCTTCAAAATCTTCTGTGCAAGGGGTTCTTTGATCTCGGCATGCCTGGGAACAGCTTCTATTGAACCGTTTCTTGGATTGATCCAAAGAGAATGAGAGGCTCCCTCCCGTTTCAGGTAGCAGCCGGCGATTCTTAATCTTCGCTCCAAATCTCTTCGTTTCATCCAACCATAACCTTGTCTTGGATGACGTCATCAGGTAATCCTCGGAGAATATCGGCTTTGCGGTCCTCGAAGATCAGTTCAATAGCTTCACGTAGATTATTCTTGGCTTCCTCTACTGTCTCGCCCTGTCCGTTGGCGCCAGGCACCTCTGGACAGATAGCCCAGTAGCCACCCTCTGGCACGGCTTCAATTATTGCGGTAAATTCTGCCTTCATACTAATCTCCTACTGTTTTGCTGTTGACCTGCCTATAGTATACATACAGCTCCGACAATCGCACCAGAAACAGCCACAACCTGAGAGATCCTTCTACGTTCTCAGTATAGATCATTGACCAGTTAAAATCCAATGGTATTGGTGATAACCGGGATCACTGCTGGGACACCGTGACGAGATCGAATCCGTCAAGGAGAAAAACCGTCCTGTTCATATCAATTCCAAACAAAAAACCTCCAAGTCGCAACCTGGAGGGGCCCAGCGAGCCTTTCAGCTCTACCAGGGATGATTGCACTGATAGTAATGATATCGATCTTTGTCGTCAAGGTCATTAGTGAATCGGTGTCAAGACTCGTGAGAAATGTTGTCAAGACTCGCAAGAAATGTCCCCTCTGTTAAACTCGTAAAATGTCCCCTTGGTATATCCCCTTCTGAGTTCCATCTGCGAGTCGAAAAATACGGGGCTGTAGGAGGCCCTTCAGGGCCGATGGGAGCGACCCGACCCAGTGATGCTATGGACTGACAGAGCTACAGCCACACCACCCTAGGGCCAGACCAGGTCATAGCTCGCACTTCTCCCCTTGCCCGGGTTCTGCCGCACGATACCGAGTTCAAGGAGCCGGCTGATCTCTCGGAAGGCAGTTGGTTTACTCACTTTTGTCAGGGAGGCATACTTTCTCGTGGTAAGCCCCCCCTCAAACCCATCAGGTCCTGCATCGAGAAGCTTGTTGATGACCTTTATCTGCCTTTCATTGAGCATTGTCTGTGCATGTTTTCTCCAGAAGTTCGCCTTTGTGATGACTCCGGAGAGGATCATTTCCGAACGGTCGATGGCCCTTGAAAAACACCCCAGGAACCATACCAGCCACTGCGTGATGTCGCTGCTGCCCTTCTGGCATGCCTCGAGGACATCATAGTACCTGTCCCGCTCTTCCATGATTTGGGAGGAGAGGCTGTAGTACCGGTGCTGCTGAGAATCGTCCTGTGCAAGGGCCATGTCCGTGAGCACCCGAGCTATCCGTCCGTTCCCATCCTCAAACGGATGGATGGTGACAAACCGGAAATGACCGAGAGCTGCGCGGATAAGTCCTTCCATGCTCCCCCGGCTCGAATCCCACCATGAAAGGAACCGTGACATCTCCTCGGGAATCCTGTCAGCAGGCGGGGCTATGAAGTGCACCCGCTCCTTTCCCACAGGACCTGATACGATCCTCATCGGCTCGCCTCCCCTCCAGGAACCAACCCGTATCTTGTGCATTCCCGAGTACCCGGTGGGGAACAGCCCTGCATGCCATCCGTGGAGACGTTCGGCAGTCAGGGACTCATCGTGGTTGATGGTGGCATCAATGAGTACCGCGACGAGGCCATCCACATTCCTGTCCACAGGGAGACCGGCAGAGGGAAGACCGAGCCTGCGGGCCACAGAGGATCGTACAGAGCGGATATCGAGCAGCTCCCCCTCGATGGCTGATGTGTTCATGGTCTCCTCAGCCAGGACCTCGGCGTGGGCATGAACATCAAGTGTGAGCCCGAGTTCGATCACCTTCCCCAGGAGCTTACCCTGGACAAGCCGGCACTGCCCGAGAAGGCTGAGGATCTCTTCACTATCCCATGTGAAGTCGGTCCAGCCTGCATGCTGCCAGATATAGTGACGTGCGTTGGCCATCTAACCGTTTCTCCTCACGAAGCGATTGTGCAGCAGTATCGTTTCATTTATTGATTTGATTAATCGGTAGTATCACATCATTATGTGAAAAGACAACTGCTTTGTCGTGCCTGAGGAAACCACGACCCAATGGTAGGAGGCCCTTCAGGGCCGAAAAATCTCAGGGTTGAAGCCCCTCCTACGGCAGAAGAATCATCGCACGCTGTAGGAGGCCCTTCGGGGCCGACCGGGCCAACCAAGGCACGAGCCTCATTGCATTCCCGTAGCATTTATCGTATCCTGTCGTCATGACAGTGCAGTCTGAGGACACGCTATGTTCAAGCAGGTAACCACCAAGGATGATATCATAACCCGCATCCTGGGAGAAAAAGAGCAGCTTGTACGTTTTGGCGTTGTGTCCATAGGGTTGTTTGGTTCGTTTGTTCGGGGTGATCAGAATTCCTCAAGCGATGTCGATATTCTTTTAGAATTTACACCTGATAAGCACACCTTCGACAACTTCATGGAGGTTTCTTTCCTTCTCGAAGATCTGCTGGGCCGCAAAGTTGAAATTGTTACACGTGAGTCCCTCAGTCCGCACATCGGGCCCCTCATCCTCAAGGAGGTAGTGCATGTCCCCATCGCGGCATGAGTACATCCTCCATATGCTGGACGAAATAGACTACATCCTGAGCCAAATATCAGCTACAAATTACGACTCTTTTCTCGGAGACGAAACCCTCAAAAGGGCCTTCGTGAGAAGTTTAGAGGTTATTGGTGAAGCTTCTAAAAAGCTGCCCGAGCATGTGAAAGAGATACAACCTGATATCGAATGGCGGAAGGTCTCTGGAATGAGGGACAGACTGATCCACGATTACTTCGGTGTCGACTATACGATTGTCTGGGATGTTGCAACGAACAAACTGCCTGATCTGCGTAGAAAGCTTCATGCCCTGCTTGAAAAAATCAAACCCTAAAACCTTGTCTTTGGAAAATGCACTTCTCATGGGCAACAATAATCGGTAGGAGGCCCTTCAGGGCCGATGAATTTTCCGGTGCGAAGTATTTTTCGGGGCTGAAGCCCCTCCTACGAGATATAATCCTCTCATAACGTTGTACGAGGCTGTTTACGGCCGACCCGGCCGAGCCGTTCACTGCACCAAATTCCTTCCCTTTTTGGGAAAATATCTTCCACTTTTCCCTGGGATTTTTCCCCCTCTGCGGGCAACTGCCCGGATTTCCTCACTGACCCACCGGGCGTGTTTTTTGCTAGTAATACCGCACCCTGAAACACCATTTCATGGAACCAAGAGGAGGTTTCTGCCATGAAGACAAGAAAATGGTTTATGCTGGCCGGCATCGTGCTCATCATTCTCTTCACCGGTGCCTGCCGATTCGGAAACGTCAGCTTCACGATTCTCCAGACCTCGGATCTTCACCACCACGCCAGCGGCAGTGGGGCGTTCCTCGACTACACCCCCATGAACACCGAGGACAACGACCCCATCCTCGGCGGGTTCGCCCGCCTGGCGACGCTCATCAAGGATATCAGACAGGAGCGGGAAGCCACGTGCGCACCGGTGCTGCTCTTCGATTCCGGTGATTTCTTCATGGGCACGGTCTACGACCTGACGGTCGCCAATCCCCTTGTCCTGCAATACCTCACCGAGATGGGCTACGACGCCGTGACGCTCGGCAACCATGAGTTCGACTGGGGGTCTGCCGGCCTGGCCATGCTCCTGCAAAACGGCCTCGACAACGGCTTCAACGTGCCCATCGTGGCGAGCAACATGGTCGTTCCGGAGGGCAACGTGCTCCAGAACTTCATTGCGGGCGGCGTCATCGTGAACAAGAAGATCATCGAACTCCCCTATGGCGGCAAGATCGGGGTCCTGGGCATCATGGGCCTGGAGGCGGACAGCCTCGCACCGGCGGCCCCTCCCGTCACCTTCAACCACGACTATGAGTTTCTCCAGCAGCAGGTGGACCAGCTGAGGAAAAATGACAAGGTCAACCTGGTGGTGCTCCTCTCCCACGGCGGGGTGGAGAATGACGGCACGGGCGACGATGCGGACATCGCCCAAAACGTAAAAGGCATCGACATCATCGCCTCAGGCCACTACCACACCGCCACCCACGTACCAATCGTGGTGGGCGAGTCGGGCACCCTCATCTTCTCCCCTGGCAGGTACGGTGAATACCTGAGCAGGCTCGACGTCACGGTCAACATCTTCACGCGCAAGATCGTGAACTATTCCTTCGAGCTCATCCTGGTGGACGACTCCATCCCCGGGGACGAAGCCATGCAGGCCCTGGTTGAGGACAGCCACGATGCCATCAATCAGAACCTGGTGCCCCTGGGGGTGACCATAGACGCAGCGATTTCGGGCATCGACTTTACCCTTGAGCGCGGATCCTTCAGGGAGACGGGCATCGGCAACCTCGTGGCGGATTCCCTGCGGGCAACGGCCAATGCGCTGGCTCCCATCAACAAGGACATCCCCTTTGACTTCAGCGTAGTGGCCAGCGGTGTCATCCGTTCGGGTCTCTACCCGGGCAGCACCAAAATCCTCACCTTCGCGGACATCTACCGGGTCCTGCCCCTGGGCATCTCCCCATTCCAGCCGGTTCCACCGGGCTATCCCCTCATGTCGCTGTGGGTGACCGGCGCTGACCTGCGCAACATCGTGGAAGCGGGCCTCACTGTGGCGCCTGCGCTCGGGTCGTCCTTCTACCTGAACTTCTCGGGGCTCGAGATTTACTACAACCCTGCCTACGCCCCGTATTACGCAGGTGTCAGGGCCCTGGGCCTGTACGACCCGTCGGATGTTGCCTGTATAGGACCAACGATTCCTGTCAACGTCCTGAGCGACGATCCTGCCGATGGCCTCTACCGCTGCGTCGTGGACTTCTATGCCCTGCAGATGATGGAGGCGGTCACAGCCATGGGGCTGCAGATCATCCCACGGGATGAGTTCGGCACTGAGATCCCTCCGGCAGAGTATATCCTCAACCGGATCGACATTGATCCCACTGACGCACACCAGGAACTCAAGGAGTGGATGGCCCTGGTGAATTTCCTGGGCGAGGCCTTCCCCTACTACAACCCCATCACCTTTGAACCCGATCCGAGCCTCTGGATCCCCGAGGCTCTCTACGGCGAAGGCGGTTCTGCCCTGGGCAGGATCAATGAAGTGAACTTCTGATCCGGTCCGAGCAGGACGAAGCAGCACGATAATGGCACCCCGCCCCCACCGGGGCGGGGTTTTTTATGGTCGATCCCTCGTTGCAGAACTTGTAGGAAGCCGTTTACGGCCGACCCAGTCGCGGCTAAAGCCGCTCCTACAAAATCGAATCATCACAATGTAGGAGGTCCTTCAGGGCCGATTTTTTCGGGGCTGAAGTCCCTCCTACGGGAGAAGATCATCTCACGTTGTAGGAGGCCCTTTAGGGCCGATGAATTTTCCGGTGCGAAATATTTTTCGGGGCTGAAGCCCCTCCTACACCCCTCCTACAAACTTTCTACAATAGATGTTTCTCGGCGCCCATCCGAAACAGCCCCTAACGCAGCTCTTTGATCCACGTCACGAGCAGGTCGTCTCCGGGCAGGAAGAACTGTGTGGGGTAGCGGGCATCGAATGCGGGGCTGGCCAGAAACTCATCGAGCCAGCGCTCCTGGAAGGGTATCAGATCCCTGAGCACGGTCGCGTCGTCCATTCCCAGGCGCTTTGCAAGATCCACCTGGGAGAGGAGGAGGGGGTTTTCCATGAGGCCGGTCACGATGTAGGTGAACTGGGTGGCGTTCACGATTGCGACGGATCGGCCGTTGATCCTGCCTGCGTATGCAACGTCCGGGTGGAGGCCCTCGGACACCCTGGAGCGGAGCACCTCCAGGTCGCCCCCGGTGATGTTCGTGCAGAAGTCCATGACCTCGGCCCTGGTGAGGTTCCTCGCCCGGTACTGCATCTGCCGGTAGGGTCGCATGAGGTACATCAATTCGCCGTAGCCCTGCACGATCTGCAGTGAGGGCCGCTTCCCGATGTCCAGGAGGTGCTTGTTCACCCTGATGCCCCGCATGTCGTCGCGGGGGGACTGCAGAAAGGCGAGGAGCTCGCGCGGGGTCTTGGCCACGGTGTAGTTCAGCGGCAGCAGGCCGTAGAGGGAGGCGATCCACAGGGCGCTGAGCACCACGAACACGCCGCCGAGAATCCAGATCACCCTCGTCATCTTCCGGCGTTCGTCAGCCATGCTCACCCCCCTGCGCCTTCAGCAGTGCCTCGATGGCGCTGCGCAGCTCGGGATTTTTCATCTTCTGCACATCTTCGAGCCGGATGTCCATCTTGAAGGGCTTGGGAGCGGGTTTCTGCTGCACCTTGTTCACGGGCAGCATCCCGAACTTTCCCTCCACCTTTTCGACCCGCACTCCGGCCATTTCCCTGATCCTGGGCAGGAGGACGCCTGCGAGAATGCCGATCTGCTGCACCCAGGCAGGTGAATCGCACAGCACGTGAAGGGATTTGTCCTTGATCAGGACCGGCTCGGTGTGGGAGGCAAGGAGCTCGCCCGCGATCTCCGGCCACACCTTGCGGATGGCGATGATCCTCGCAAAGGGTTTGTATTTGTACCCCAGGATGGCGCCGAGCTTCTGCATAACATCATAATCGGCAAATCGCCCGCCGGTGTCAAACCCTAATCTGACGAGGCTTCGTTCCCCCCTTGCAGGAGGCCCTTTAAGGCCGATGATTTTTTCGGGGATGGAAATTCAGGGCTGAAGCCCCTCCTACGGGAGAAGAATTACCTCACTATGTAGGAGGCCCTTCAGGGGCGATGGAGCCGACCCGGTTGGGGCTGAAGCCCCTCCTACGG
>DSBG01000148.1 GCA_011046135.1 Deltaproteobacteria bacterium | reverse complement strand
CTCGTGGACATACCGTAACCCCTTCCTGATTTCTTTTGTCAAAACCAGAAAGGCAGGTATGTCCACTCCTTGCAACTTAAAAGTACGCTTCACTGTGAAGAACCCAAAAAGGAGAAATCTTTATCGGGTCTGTGCGGCCGGGGTGAACCCTTGACGGAGACGGCAATAATGCGTATGTGGTGAATGTCACTGCATTCAATGAACGTGTCTGGTGCTTTGTGGGGGGGCTATGAGGGGGCAGGTCCTGATCATTGCCACGCTTGCATGCGTGGCAATCCATGCTACCCTGATCCATGCCCAGGTGTGCGAAGACGACGAATCCTTTTCCACGGAGTTCAGGGAAAACCTCCTGCCGGCTCAGACGGGCGATCCCCAGGCACAGCTCTTCGTGGGCTACCTCTACGAGACAGGTCAGGGCGTGGAGCAGAACTTCGTCAAGGCTGCCCAGTGGTACCAGAAGTCAGCCGAACAGGGCAATGCCCTGGCCCAGCTTCAGCTCGGCACCATGTACATCAACGGCAAGGGCGTGCCGCAGAACTTTGTCCTGGCGTACCTCTGGCTAGACCTGGCCAGCGCCCAGGGAAACATCTCTGCCAGGAATCGCCTGGAAGCCCTTGCCAAACAGATGGGCCCTGCCAGGGTCGCCGAGGCAAAGCGGCTCGCTGTCCAGTGGAAGGCGAAAAAGTGAGGGGTGATAGCTGGTTGCGCCCCCCTGACAACGATGCAATCCCTGCCCGTGGGGGGAGTGCCGACCCGAAATGGTCTGCCTGAGAATCCTCGTGAGGAGACACTGCAAGGTTTTCAACAGTCATCACGCAAGCCCTGTTCCCCCTCATGCTCCACGGGAAAAAAGACTGTTAACATTTTTTCTTCCAGGGACGATAAGGGAGATAGCAAACGCAAAGGAAAGGAGGTGAACCGGGGTTTTCAGGTCTGATCAGAACCTCAAAAACTGATCACAAAAAAACCGGCCACGGATGGTCGGAACCTAACAAATCAAGGAGGATTCAATTATGGCACTTCGTATCAACACCAACATCGCAGCAATCAATGCACACCGGCAGTTAGTAGGTACCGAGATGGCCCTTGGCAAGAGCATGGAGCGGCTCTCCAGCGGTTTCCGCATCAACCGGGCAGCCGACGACGCGGCAGGCCTGGCCATTGCCAACCGCCTCAGGGCAGAGGTCCGCTCGCTCACCGTGGCCTCCCGCAACGTGACCGAGGCTAAATCCATGCTGAATGTGGCAGAAGGGTCTGCCAACCAGATCGAGGGGATCCTCGAGAGGATGAAGGAACTGGCAACTCAGGCAGCATCAGCAAACACCTCTGTAACAGACAAAGCCAAACTGAATGCAGAGTATCAGCAGCTCATCCTGGAAATCGACCGAATCGTTGATGACACTAATTACCAGGGTGACCATCTTCTCGACGGAAGTTTTTCTGGAACCTTCCAGGTAGGTTCTGGAGCTCAAACTCACGATCAGCTCACTGTAAGCATAGGCCAACTCGATAGCGCAACTCTGGGGCTTACCGGGGACCTTCTTAGCGCTGGAAATGCAGTAACCGAAATCACAGCCCTTGATGGAGCGATTGATACTCTATCAACTTCACTCGGTAACATTGGTGCTGCAATGAACCGTCTGGACTACACCTATGCCAACCTCCTGGTCTCCATCGAGAACTTCTCCGCCTCAGAGTCGGTGATCCGGGATGCGGACATGGCCATGGAAATGGTGGGTTTCACCAAGAACCAGATCCTGCTCCAGGCCGGTACCGCAATGCTTGCACAGGCCAACATGTCCACGCAGGCTGTCCTGTCGCTCTTCGGCTAATATCAGTCATGAGAAAGGCATGGGGGAGCGACGCTCCCCCATGTTTCAATGACGAATAGGCAGGTGAAGCCATGAAGATCGAAGGTCTGAACCAGATTCCCATGAGCGTCTCCCCTGCTCAGGCCCTGCCAACTCCCCAGGTCTTGCTGAAGGCTCCTGCTTTTCAGGAGAGGACCCGCAGCACCCAGGAAATTTCACCCAGGGACAGCGAGCCGTTCTCCCCGGGAGAGATCACCGGGATTCTGGAAACACTCAATGACAAGCTCGAGTCCATGCAGCGCACGATCCAGTTCACCATCGACGATGAGTCAAAAGACATCGTGATCAATGTGGTGGACACCTCAAGCGGCGAGGTGATCAGGCAGATTCCCCCTGAGGAGATACTCAGGCTGCGGCATGCACTGGAAGAAATTGCCGGGTTGATGCTGGAAGAGTTTGCATGATCCGGGTTGTGACCCAGTCCCGGAGCTCAGTGCCGGGCATAGGCATGTTCATTGCAAGAAATCTCCCCGGGGCACCGGCCCAAGTGCTCTAGTACAGACGAAAGGATCGGGCAATGGCAAACTACATTTCAGGCCTTTCAACAGGCCTCGACTGGTCGAGCATGATCAGCCAGCTCCTGCAGATGGAGCGTCGCCCCATCACCCTTCTTGAGAATGACAAGGCCAAGCTCAGCACCCGCTCGACAGCCTGGAGCGAAGTGAACACCAAGCTGCTTGCCATGAAATCCACGGTGAATTCCCTGTCCGGCTTTGATGCCTTCAACCTTCACACCTCTTCTGCAACCCTCAGCGGGGGCTCGCGGGCAGTGGACGATCTCGTGAGCGTTGCCGTGGGTTCCAACGCAGGCCAGGGCACCTACTCCCTGGTGGTCAGCAATCTCGCCACGGCTGAAAAGCTCGGGTCGAGGAGCTTTGGCTCTGTCAGCGAAGCCCTTGGCATTTCTGGCGACATCATCATAAACGGTCGTTCCGTGAGCATCGAGGAGACCAACTCGCTGGCGGACCTCAGGTCGAAGATCAACACGCTCAACTCCGGCACCAATCCTGCCGGGGTGACGGCATCCATCGTGAGTGTGGGTGAAGGGGAATACCGCCTCACCCTCACCTCTGTCACTACCGGGGCTTCAGGCATCAGCATTGCCAACGGCTCTGCGGAAAACGCGCTGGGGCAGCTGGGCCTCACCGACAGTTCCGTAAGCCTCAGGAACGCTGTCACGGGCGGAGCCCAGACCTTCGGGTACACCAGCTCCGACCAGGATATCCAGAGCCTCCTGGGGCTCAATTTTGCGGCATCGGGTTCGGTGAGTATTGCGGGTCAGAGCATCGCCATTGATCTGTCCTCAGATTCCCTGGAGAGCATCAGGGATACCATCAACAGCAACACTGCCCTCCAGGCCCAGGGCGTAAGCGCCTCCATCGTCTCAAGGAGCGAATCCGGAACTACCACCTACCGGCTCCAGATCAACGGCACACAGAGCCTGGAAGATTCCGACAACATCCTCCAGGCCCTGGGATTCCTCAGGCAGGGAACGACAGAGGTCTCCGGGGTCACGGGTTCTTCCCACAATACCACGGGCGGCGCGGCCATAACCACGGGCACGCTCCTCGCTGATATCGACGGGTACACGACCTGGACCGCGGGTGACACCATCACGATCGCCGGCATTGACCATGGCGGGTCTGCCGTGGGTCCCACGGAGTTCACGATCACTGCCGCTTCCACGGTGGGGGATCTTTTGGAAGCCATCGAGGCCTCCTTTGCAGGCGCGGTGACGGCGTCCATGAACGGCAGCGGCGCCATCGTGCTGGAGAACACCCAGGCAGGGGAATCGAGCCTGTCGCTGAATCTCACGGCACACCTCTCGAGCGGAACCTCGACGCTCGATTTCGGGACCTTCGAATCCGCCGTCATCAGGAATCGCCAGATCACCGCAGGCCAGGACGCACGGATCATCCTGGACAGCACCACCATCACGAGGTCCACAAACCAGATCAGCGATGTGATCGCCGGCGTGACCCTGAACCTGCGTTCCCAGGACCCGGATGCCGAGATCACGCTGAACATCACGAGGGACTATGACGGGATCAGGGAAAAGATTTCAGAGTTCGTGGACAAGTACAACGATCTCATGACCTACATCAGAACGCAGTTCACCCCGGCGGGTGACGGGGAGAACGCCCCGGCGCTCTTTGCCGATTCTTCGCTGATGAGCATCAGGAGTTCCATCAGGAACGTGATCCTCTCCGGGGTGAACGGCCTGGATTCGTCGCTGACTCACCTGAGCCTGATCGGCATCACGAGCGACCGATACGGAAAGCTCTCCATCGACAGTTCGAAGCTCGATGGCTACTTGAGAACGAATTTCAACGACGTGGTCAACCTGTTCGTGGTTCAGGGCACGAGTTCGAATTCCGATCTTTCCTATCTCCGATCGGGCAGAGCCACGGAAGGCGGGTCCTACGAGATCGAGATCACGCAGGCAGCCACCCGTGCCTCGGTTGTGGGAACAGGGTTCAGCGGCATGTTGAACGAGGACGCGGTGCTCACCATCTCCGATGGTTCCGGCAGGGAGGTGGCGGCGAACGTGAGTGCGGGATGGACCATCACGGCAATCGTGAACGCCATCAACGCCGAACTCTCTCAGGCGGGGGGATCAGCCCCGTCAGTCGCGGCTCTAAACGCTGGAGGCGAGCTGCAGATTGTCGGCAGCGCCTACGGTGACTACAGCTTCACCCTGGCCGTTACTGGAGGGAACCTGGGCCTTGCCGATGGCACCTACACCGGGACCGATGTTGTAGGCAGGATCCGTGAAGAGGGTTCGGAGACCTGGATGACCATGACGGGCAAAGGCCAGACCCTCGCCGGTGACGAGGGCCAGGGCGTCGAGGGTCTCGTGATCAAATACGCAGGGACTGCTCTCGGCTCTTTTGATTTCCAATTCATCACCGGCATCGGTGAGAAGCTCGACCGGGCCCTGTACTCCATGACGGATTCGATCAGCGGGTATGTTGCCGGCAAGCAGAAGAGCCTGCAGAACCGGATGAAGTCCATTGACCAGAAGATCGAGGCTGTGGAGCGGCGGATCGAGAGACGCGAAGAGATGCTCATGAAGCAGTTCATCACCATGGAACGCCTGGTTGCGCAGATGCAGTCCCAGCAGCAGTGGTTGACGAGCCAGATCAGTCTGCTCGATTCCCAGTGGAACCAGAACAGGTAGTCAGCGAGAGGTTCATCCCGCCGGGGGTTCTTCAGTGGGCCGGTACACGGGGTAGGTGGTGTCCCTGATCTTCAGCACGATCGTGCCGTCAGCTCCTTCTTCCATCATGAGGGCAAGGGCGTAGTAGGCTGCGCGGGAAAACCTCACCCGCATGCCCGACGGCAGCGTGGTATAGAGCACGTTGTCATCCCCGATGACAAGCTTCTCCGGTTCCAGGGGATACGTGTCCAGTGAGTTGAGCCTCAGGAACAGCCCGGTTTTCGGATCTCCCCTGATGGAAGACACCACAAAGGGGGTGTCCTCCACCTCCACGTAGCAGACCTCGGGGGGGATGACGATGCGGAATCTCCCGTCCGGGCCCTGCTCCAGCGCATCGCAGAACGCCTTGAGCACCAACGGGTTGATGATCTCATTTCCTTCATAGTACCATCTGCCCTCCCGGTCTATCCGGAGGGGGCACCCTGCGGTAACGTCTCTGAGTTCAGGCACCATCGTGTCTCCTTGCTGAATATGCGATCCTGACTGTGTCTGGTTACCCATAATGAATTTTTGTTTTTCTGGGTAGTGGAAAAATGAGGTCCCCCATGAAAAGCTTGACTCTCCAAGGCCATCAGGGCACAATGATTGGCACATCAACCCCAAGGATTGTCCATGGCAAGAAACCAGAAACAGAACATGATCATCGATGCCGCACTGGAGGTTTTCCGGGAAAAAGGATACGCCAATGCCCGCATGGCGGATATCTCAAACAGGGCAGGTGTTTCCTACGGGCTCGTCTACCACTATTTCGGAAGCAAGGAAGTGCTCTTCGAACTCATCGTGGAGGACTGGTGGAACGAGCTCTACAGCGTCATGGAGCACGAAAAATCATCGAAAATCCACGTCAGGCAGAAGCTGATCAACATCATCGACTTCTTCCTCACCACCTACGGAAACAGGCCCAACCTCATTTCGATTTTTGTGAGCGAGGTCTGCAGGAGTTCGGTCTACCATACGACCGAAGGTCTGGCGAAGTTCCTGAACTTCTTCAGTCTCTGTGAAGAGATCATGGCCGAGGGCCAGAACAAGGGAGTTCTCCGCAATGATGTGGGAGCGCATCACCTGAGTTATATTTTCTATGGCGCCATCGAAACCTTTATCTCGGTCATGGTGCTCGGAAAAGAGCCGCTCACGGACAAACGCAAGGAGCGGGCATCGGGAGCCATCCTCGGGGTGTTCATGGATGGAGCGGGGGCGAGGTAGCCGTGGCCCCCTGGTTTTTCCTGCAATCGAGTCCGGATGACTGCTCCACTGCCGGTGGGCCCCTACCTGCGAGCCCGGATGGAGACTCGCGTGGAATCGCAACTCTGCAGATGAGACCGAATAGAGACTTCCGTGGCAGCGCAATCTTCAGGAAGAGATCGAACCTGCTCTGTCCCGGAACCTTCCCTACCAGAAACAGAGCACATGGGCCGGGATCGGACTGCATCCTTTATGCGTTCGGTTCCTCCCGTCGGGGGGGGTCTCCCTGAAAACTGTTGAGGAAACTCCTGAGCAAGACCGAAAGATACCTCATATGACATCCATCAGAGAGATCGTCGCTTCCCTGCTGCTGTGTGTTCTCGTCCTGTTTACGGTGCCCGCCCATGCGTGGACCACCTACAGGGTGAAACAGGGAGATACCCTGGGCAGGATCGCCGCTTCATACCTGGGCTATACCGCCTCCTACACACTGCAGGAACTGATCGAGGACATCGCGCGGATCAACGGCATCACCCCTGCAAACCTGTCCATTGGTCAGGAGCTCTCCATCCCGGTGATCAGGCAGGAGCCCATCAGGCCCCGGAGCGTCAGGAAGCAGAAAGACTTTCCCGCCCGGGGGATTTACATCAACCAGTGGACCGCCGGCACGCGCCAGGTTTTTACCCTGGCCGACAGGATGCGGGGATACGGGGGGAACACCATCGTGTTCGATGCCAAGGACGTGCGTGGTGCTCTTTCCTACAAGAGCGCAGTCCCAGGCGCACACATCGGGGTTTCACGCTACCCCCATGCCGTCGAGGATATCGCCAAGCTCGTGGAATACCTGCACCTCATGAACCTGCACGTGGTGGCACGGGTCTGTGTGGCAAAAGACATGCTCGCCTCCAGCTCCATGCACCACTGGAGGTGGGAACATGAATGGCTCAATCCCGCCAACCCGGAGGTGCAGAACTACACCCTTGCCATCATCGAGGAGCTCTGCACCCTGGGTGTCGATGAGATCCAGCTCGATTACTTCCGCTACCCCGTGGACACGAATACCCACACCGGCATTCCGGGGAAGTCCCGGAGCGATGTCATGGCTGAGTTCCTCTCGCGACTCCACAGCCTCACCTCGTCTCACGGCATTCTCCTGTCGCTGGACATGTACGGGATCGTGATCTGGCAGAAGAGCGAGGACATCGAGACCGTGGGCCAGGATGTCCTGAAGATGAAGCCCTCTCTCGACATCATCTCCCCCATGCTCTACCCCTCGCACTTCAGCGCCGACTTCTCCGGCATACCCAACCCGGCGGACGAGCCCTACCTCTTTGTCAGCCGCGGAATCAAGCGGCTCAAAACCCTGGTGGGCGATGAGGTGATCATCAGGCCCTGGCTCCAGTCGTTTCCCCTGCGGGTCACCACGGGGTATGGCCCCGGGTTCATCAAGGAGCAGATCAGGGCAGCAGAGGAATCAGGCGCCGTGGGCTGGCTCCTGTGGAGCCCGGGAAACCGCTACAACGAGGCGCTGACAGCCATGGAAGAGCTGCATCAAAAGACCAGATCCGGAGGACTGCAGTCGGGCCTGGTCATCCAGTGAATGCATGATCCAGAGACACTCCCGGAGCAAAGACGATGAGCCGGAGAGCGTAGTTCCTGCAGATCGCCATCATCAGGGGGACTTGAACCATTACGCAGAATGAATCCCCTTCAGTTTTCCCGCAAGGCCCGGGGTCATGATCTCCTCGAGCTGCATCCTCTGGTGCTCGAATTCTTCCGGGTCGGTTGTGGGAGGAAACCGGAGCAGGTCTCCGAAGCTGAGTCGTACTTTGGAAAAGGGCCTGGGGAGGAGAAAGTTATCCCAGCTGTTCGCGTGCCAGGCCTTCTCTGCTGTGGTGTAGAAGGGCACGATCACCGCATCGGTGGCATGGGCCAGCCGGATCACGCCGGCCTTGATCTTTCCTGCCGGACCCCGGGGGCCGTCCACGATGTGTGCGGCCATCCTCGATCGCTTCAGGGCTTCGATCATACCCCTGAGCGCCTCGGCCCCTCCCCGCGATGACGAGCCGAGAACCGGGTTCCATCCGGTTCTGCGCGCAACCCCCGCGATGATAGTGCCATCCACGCTCTTGCTGATCATAATGGCAGGCCTCCAGGGGGCATAGTGCTTGAAGTGCCTGATGGCGGCGAAGAACTGCTGGTGCCAGGTGCACAGGAGCACGGTGCCGCCTGCGTCTAAGTGTTCCATCCAGGGTTTTTCCCGCTCCACCGTGAATGAAAAGCTGGCGCTGTAGGTCCTGATGAAGTGATAGAGAAAGGTGAGGAACGCATCACTGACCAGGATATCCTTGGCTCGAAACCCCATGTTTCTCCTTCGCGCGTGACCTGGGTGTTTTTCACAGATCCCTCGAAGCGAGGCAAGCACCACCCGGGTCTCTGCAGGCACTCGTTTTTTTCGGTACGAGTATAGAGGGGTGGGGGTTTCCCTGTCAACACGCGAAACCCACTGATCAGACTGCAGACGGGAGCCTCATGTGAAGGATGAATCAGGGTCCACTGATCAGACTGCAGACGGGAACACCCATGTGCAGGATGAGTCAGGGTCCACACACCCCCATCAGGGTGACTGGGCGTCGTAGGTGTCAGGGGTTACCCCTAGATTCTTAAGATCGTTCTTCTTGATGCGGAAGGTCTCGGTCCGAGGAAAGTCCTCCACCATCCTGATGTAGCGCGGGATGGCGAATTTTGCCAGCTTGTCCTGGAGAAAGATCCTGAGTTCAACGGGGGTGAGCTTCTCTCCCTCCACGGGTCTGACCGTGGCCATGATCTCGTCCTCGGTCATCTCGGAAGGAACCGCGTACACGGCCGCCTCCATCACTGAGGGATGCTTGAGGATGGCCTGCTCCACGTCAAAGGCAGACACGTTTTCCCCCCGGTACCGCATGGAGTCGGTGTTCCTGCCCACAAAGTAGAGGAATCCCTGCGGGTCCTGGTAGACCAGGTCTCCGGTGTACTCCCAGTCTCCCCTGGTTTTCTCCTGGTTTGCCTTCGGATTCTTGTAGTATTCCACCGTGGTCTTCCGCTCGGGGTCAACCTGGAAGAGCAGTTCCCCGGTGGTTCCCGGGGTCACATCGCGGCCCTGGTCGTCCACGATCCTGATGGCGCTCGTGAAGGGCTTGCCGATGGACCCCTTGGGCCCATCCCCGAAGTTGGCGATGAACCCCGACCCGTCGATGGCGGCATAGGCTTCCCAGATGGTGACCCCGAAGCGCTTCTCAAAAGGCTCCCACAGGTCCGTGGGGCAGCCTGCAGACATGACGTGCGTGATCCGGTGGTCCTTCTCGTGGGGGCTCTCGGGCGCATACATGAGGATGGGGATGATGGCGCCGATGGTGTTGAAGAGCGTTGCCCCGGATTTGAAGATCTCGTCCCAGAATGCCCGGGCAGAGAAGCGTTTGGAAAGGGCCACGGAGCACCCCGCGATGAGGGCCTGGGTCGTGGTGACGAAGAGGGCATTGCCG
>DSBG01000001.1 GCA_011046135.1 Deltaproteobacteria bacterium | reverse complement strand
TCTGGAGACACTCCATGGCCTGCGCCCTGTTTTCCCAGGCCATGATGGAGAGTGTGTCACAGGAGCTGTCTGCCAGGGCATTCTGTGCAGGCCTGCTCCACGACATCGGAAAGATGGTTCTTGACAGAACCGAACCCGATGCCTACGCCACGGTCCTTCTGCAGGCAGCAACGGATTCCCGGGCGCTGCTCGAGGTGGAACAGGAGCTGCTCGGTACGACCCACGCCGAAGTGGGCCGGGAGGTGCTCGCGTACTGGAAGCTGCCCAGGTACTATGAAGAGGCGGTGTGGTCACACCACGCACCGGTTCAGGTCATCGACGAAGACCAGTATCTGCTCTCCGGAATCGTGCACATCGCCAACATCCTCACGCACATGACCTCCATCGGGGCTTCGGGCAACACCTGTGTCCAGAGCCTCACGCCGCAGCTCCTCGCGAGGTTTTCCCTCACCCCCCAGCAGCTCGATGGCATCATAGAGCGGGTTCCCAGGCAGATCGACGTCATCTGCGCCGAGATTGGCATCGGCACACCTGTCGAGGGGCTCTTCCATCTGGTCAACCACGCCAGCCAGAGGCTTGCGGACATCTCGCTGAAGCTGCAGCACACGGCACAGGACAGCGCCCGTGCCAGCAGGAGAAGCGAGCTCCTCGTGGGGCTCCTTGAACGGTTCAATGCAGCGACCAGGATGCCCGATGCCCTTGAGCAGGCAGCGCAGGTCCTCTTTACCGAAGGCCTGGCAGATGCATTCATCGGCGGCATGAAGACAGAAGAACACAATCTCGTCTGCCTGGTGGAAAAGGGAGCGAATCTGCGCATTCTCAAGCTCGATGATGAAGAACTCAGCACCATGATCTCCGAAGGCGACTACCGGGCGGGAGTGAGCCTCCCCTCGGGTGTATTCGCCCATTTCACGGTCCTCGACGAGGAAATCGCACAGGACGGCAACCTCATGGCCTCCTTGATCGGCTGTGTCTCCTCCTGCCTGAGGCGCGTCCACGCGGAAGAGACCCTTGTCCGTGAACAGGAGATGCTGAGGAAGGCCCTGAAGCGGGTGTCCGAAGAAATGCTCACGGCCCAGCACCTCACGGATCTCAACAGGGAGCTGCTGGATGCCTCGCCCTTCGGGCTCTGTCTCCTGGACGAGGAACATCGCATCAGGGCGGAAAACGAGAGATCCGCCGCCGTGCGTTCCCTGCTCGGGATCGACGGACCCGGGATTGTCGAGACCCTCGAACGTGCCGGGACCACGCCCGCCCTCGATCTGAAAGAGGCGATCCTGTCCCGCAGGGAAACGAACATCGTCTGGTCTGTCGCGCAGAAATCCTTCAGGATCGGCGTGAAGCCGCTGGAAGCTGTACGCTGGGCACTGCTCTCCATCGTGGATATCACCAGGGAGCTGGAGGAGCACAAGCGAACCATGGCCTATGCCAAGATGTCGGTGGTGGGCAACCTCGCCGCTTCCATGGCACACAACATGAAGAGCCCCCTGGGTGCGATTCACGGGTTCAGCAGCATGATCGCGGACGATCTGCGCCACGATCGGATCGAGGTGCTGCGCGGCGGGGCAAAGGACCAGGATTTCGCCGACATGATCTCCAACATCTTCACGGCTTCGGAGAATGTCCTGAAGATCGTCAACCAGCTGCTGAACTTTACCCGGAAGTGGGAGAGTCCCGAGGCCGAGGTCCCGCTGACAGGCTTTGTCGAGGGGATCTTCCAGCTCGTGGGTGCACAGGCCACCTCGTCGGGCATCACCCTGCGGCACGAGATCGGGGTGGATACCACCCGGATCAGGGAGCAGGCAGTGGAACAGGTCTTGATCAATCTCCTCATGAATGCGATACATGCCTCACCCCAGGGTGCGGAGGTGGTCGTACGGGTGGAAGAGGAAGAGGGAGCGATCCTGTTCCGGGTGATCGATACCGGCATCGGGATAGAACCGGAAAAGTTCGAAGAGATTTTCGGCCCGCTCTACACGGGCTGGCCGCTGAAGACCGGTATGGGTCTCGGCCTCTCCCTGGCCAGGGACATTGTGGAGTCGCTGGGAGGGGAAATAGTGGTCTCCTCCGTGCCCGGCAAGGGCTCCACCTTCACCGTAGCGGTACCGGTAGGATAAGGGATTGTCATGTCGCAGAAGATCCTGATTGTTGAAGATGACCTGGTGTTCAGGAACTACCTCTACCAGGTCCTGAAGTATGACTACGATGTCTCTGCCGTTCCCGGTCCCCTGGAAGCCCTCAAGGCCCTGAAGCGCGAGCCCTACAGCCTGATGATCACGGACCTGAGGATGCCCGAGATGGACGGCAGGACCCTCGTGGAAAAGGTACGTTCAGAGATCGACCCGCACCTCATGGTGATCGTGATCACGGCCTTCGAGGATGACTGGCCTGTGGATGATGCCATGTCCACCTCCGTGTTCCGCTATTTGCGCAAGGGGTCCTTCTTGCCGAGCGAACTCAAGCAGAATGTGGACAAGGCCCTGGAGATGCAGGGATCCATCGTGAGGCTCAACGAGTACAAGCGCAGGGTGGACATCTCGGAGACGATCTACAAGGACGTCTTCGACAATTCCACCGATGCCCTCTTCGTCACGGACACCCACCTGCGTCCCGTGGCCCTCAACAGGCGGTTCGAGGAGCTTCTGGGCTACACCATGGAAGACCTCAGGGGCAAGACCCTCTTCGACATCATTGCCGCTGAAGACAGGCAGGCTGCCGTCGATGCCTTCAACGGACAGATCCGCGGCGAACCCCCGGGCTCCATGGAGTTCAGCTTCATCACCGCGGCCCGACAGGAGCGTCCGGTCAGGGTGTGGGCACGCCTGATCAAGGACGTCCGGTCGATGGCCAATGCAGTGTTCTGCATCGCGCGCGACCTGGAGCACGGCGTGAGGCAGCAGTCCCGACCGGAACCGGGGTCCCCCGAAGGAGAGCTCGATGTCGCCACCCGCGATCTGCACTCCCTCGAGCGCAACTTCAGCAGGCTGACCGAGAGCGCAAAGGATATCATTTTCCTGTTGGATGAGAACTGCTGCTGCGAGTTCGTCAACAGCGAGGTGGAGAGAACCCTGGGGTACCAGGCCCGGGATTTTATCGGAAGGAAAATCCCCTTCAGGGACATCGTGCACCCCGAGGATTACTCACTCGTGGAGCAGTGGCGTGATCTCGTGAAGAGGAGAACCCCCGGCTATGAAGGGGAGATCAGGATCTACACCACCAGGCGCATCCTGCTTCATTTCGCCTGCCGGCTGTCCTTCGAATACCGGGAAAACGGTTCGATCTCCGGCCTCGTCATGGTGCTCGAGGATATCACCCAGCAGAAGATCGCCCAGCAGGAACTGAAAAACGCCAATGCGAAGTTGCAGGAATTCAACGATCGTCTGGCCAACGGGGTGAACAGGAAGATCCGGGAGCTCAGGGAATCCGAAGAGAGATGCAAGCACATCGTCGAGGGTTTCAGCGACATCATTTTCTCGCTGGACAGCCAGGGGCGTATCCTGTTCATGAACAGCGCCGGCCTCGCGACGCTGAACACGACCCTTGACGAGATTTCCGGCAGAACCTGGAAGGATTTCATCCACGATGACGCATCCATACGCAGGATGCAGGAGATCATGGAGGTGATCGATAACCACCTCGTGCACGAGCCCTTTGAAATGTCCATCGAAACACCGGGGGGCACGAGGTTCTACAAGGCGAACCTCATCAGGATCCGTGACGACTCCAGGTATGAAATCGTCTGCGTTGCTCGCGAGATCAGCGATGAGGTCGTCAGGAACAAACGGCTCAAGCTGCTCTCGGCCATCGAAGACGTTGGTGCAGATGCCATCGTCTGCCTTGATCCTGGCGGGACGATCACGTCGTGGAACCAGGGGGCGTGCCGGATCTTCGGGTGGAGCGAGGAAGAAGTGCTGGGCCTGAGCGCAGACATCATGGTGCCGGAGGAGTATCTCCCGCAGGCCCGCCAGATGCTGGAAGAGATGAAGACCTCGGGTGTCGTGAGAGACCGCGAGACTCGCAGGAAAACCAGATCAGACCAGGAACTGGATGTCTCTCTGAGCATGAGCGTGCTCTCGGAAGCCCCGGGCCGGAATTTCGGCTACGCACTGATCATCAGGGATGTGAGCGAGAAGAAGAGGATGGAGGCCGCACTCATCCAGTCAGAGAGACTCGCCGCAACCGGCAAGCTCTCCGCCAGCATCGCCCACGAAATCAACAATCCCCTCTATGGGATCCGCAGCTGTCTCAACCATGTTCTGAATGCCCAGCAGCAGGGCATCGATCACCAGTTCGTGCGCCTGGCCATCAAGGAAACCGACCGGATTGCGGACCTCATCAGGAACATGAAGAATTTCTACCAGCCTTCCGAGGGAAAAGTGGAGACCATCGACATCCACGAGGCCCTGCGGGATGTGTTCATCCTCAACCGGAAGTACCTGGAGGAGAATTTGGTCAAGCTCATGTTCAACCCCGAAGGCACGAGGTACATCGAGTGCGTTCCCGAGCAGATCAAGCAGGTCTTCATCAACCTCATCGACAACGCTGTGCAGGCAATGCCGGACGGGGGAGAGCTCCACGTGGTGACGGAGTCTTCGCGTGAAAACAACGCCATCGAGATCGTGTTCACGGACACGGGGGTCGGAATCCCGCCCGAGGATCTCCCGCACATCTTCGACATGTTCTACACGAAAAAAACAAGCGCCAGGGGTGTCGGCCTCGGGTTGTCCGTGAGCTACGGTATCATCAAGCGTCATGGAGGAACCATCGAGGTGCGCAGCACGCACCGTGCCGGCACGACCTTCACCATCACCCTGCCTGTCAAGTCTCCCTGGGCGCGGCAGATGCACCTCGAACTCACGTAGCATGGAACAGGTGTTCACCTCCGGGTTTGTCTCCATCGTCGGGAATCCGAATGTCGGAAAGTCGACCTTCCTGAACCGTGTCCTCGAGACAAAGATCTCCATTACCTCCACCAAACCTCAGACCACCAGGGACAGGATCTTGGGGATATTCACCACGGAAACCACACAGATTCTCTTCCTGGACACGCCGGGCATCCACTTCTCGAACAAGGCCCTGAACAGGTACATGCTGGAAAAAACCCTGGCCACCCTGGGTGATTCCGACCTCGTACTCGTGATGACAGACCCGTTCGAGACCCGCGAGGACCTCCTCACGGTGGCTGAATGTGTGGCCCAGGCAGGGAAGGAGGCGTTTCTCGTGGTGAACAAGATCGACCTCGTGAAGGGGCGTCCCCTCGATGAGGTGCTGTCCCGTCTCGGGAGCACCTATTCCTATACCCATCTCTGCGGCGTTTCATCGCTGGGGGGAGAGGGCATCGGAGACCTCGTTGAACGGATCAGGACGGCCCTGCCCGAGGGCCCGAAATACTTCCCCGAAGACATGATCACGGATCTTCCCGTGCGATTTCTCTGCAGGGAAATCATCAGGGAGAAGGTCTTCGATCTCACCCGAAAGGAGATCCCCTATGCAGTGGCCGTGGAAATCGAGGAATTCAGGGAGCAGGACAACGTCTACATCCGGGCGGTGATCCACGTTGAACGCTCCTCCCAGAAGGGCATCATCATCGGTGCAGGGGGAAAGAAGCTCAAGGAAATCGGAACCTCCGCGAGGATCGACATCGAGCTGCTCCTGGGTCAGAAGGTGTTCCTCGATCTCTTCGTGAGGGTCACACCGGACTGGTCGAAGCACACCAGGAAGATCAAATCGCTGGGGTATGCGTAATGCCGGTTGTCGCCATCGTGGGGAAACCCAATGTGGGAAAATCGACCCTCTTCAATCTCCTGGTGAAGCAGGACCGCTCCCTTGTGGGTCCCGAGCGCGGGATAACGAGGGACAGGATCTACGGCAGGTGGTCCCTGGGGGCCGACGCAGAGGTCGATCTCGTCGATACCGGGGGATTCGACACCATCGGGGAGACCCCGTTTGCAGACCTCATGCGTGAGCAGACACTCATTGCGATCCGCGATGCCGATCTCATCCTGTGTCTCTTCGATGCCCGGACCCCCGTCAATCCCGATGACAGCGCCCTCGTGGCATTGCTGAGGAAGTCGCAGGTGCCGGTGGTCTTCGTGGCCAACAAGGTGGATGACCCCGGAGGCAGCACCTTTGCCTCCATGATCTATGAACTGGGCATCGACGGGTTCATCGAAATTTCCGCGAAGAACAGACGGGGAACAGGAGAGCTCATCCACAGGGTGAAGGAGCTTCTCGGTAAGCAGGTGAGCCCCTGTCTCGAAGACAGCACCGAAAAGATCCGGGTGGGCATCCTCGGCAGGCCGAATGTGGGAAAATCCCTCCTGATCAACAGGATTATCGGGGAAAACCGCACCCTCGTGTCCCCCGAGGCAGGAACGACCAGGGACGCGGTGGACATCGCGATCTCCCGGGGTGAGCGGGAGTACATTTTTGTGGATACTGCGGGGATCCGGAGAAAATCCAGGATCGACACCTCCATAGAACGGCTCTCCGTGATCAGATCACTGAAGAACGTCTACAAGTCCCACGTGTGCCTGCTGCTCCTGGACCCGAAGGAAGGCCTTACCGACCAGGACAAGCGGCTGTGCGGCATATTCCTGGAGCATGGCAGGGCCTTTGCCCTGGTGGTCAACAAGAGCGATCTCATCGAGGCGGGGGAGAGAAAGCTCATCAAGGAGCAGCTCATCCATTCCCTGAAATTCATGCCCGATGCGCCGTTGACCTTTGTCTCCGCACTCACGGGCTCCAATGTGTCCCAACTCTATCCCATGATCGAGAAGCTGTTTCTCAAGACAACACACAAGATTCCGACACCGCAGCTCAATCGCCACCTCGCCCGGATCGTGGACGCCCACTCACCCCCCCTGATCAGGGGCAGGGCGTTGAGGTTCTTCTACATCACCCAGGTCGGCACGGTCCCCCCCCGGTTCAGGGTGGTGAGCAACTTTCCCAAGCAGGTCCCTGGTTCCTATGAACGCTATTTCATGAGCTCCCTGAAAAAGGCCACGGGCCTGGAGGGGATCCCCATAAAGCTCGTTTTCTCAGGGAAATAACGGGGGTGTGCAGGCATTCTGCGCGTCCGGGGCACACCGGGAAGCGGCGGTTCGTGACACGGTGGTGAACTCTTCGCCCTTGACAGGCTCCCGGTACGTGTCTGTATAACAGGGCAATTGGGGGGGGAGAATGAACCCTACGGAGAGCTCCACAGGAAAAAAACGCCTGCTCATCGCCACGGTGGTCCTCATGCTCCTGGTGGGGGCTGTTCTGTTTGTGGTTCTCAGGCCCGAGCCCGAGGCACTCGCCGAACTCCGGGTATCGGGAACCATCGAGGTCACCCAGGTGGTGCTCAGTTTCAAGATTCCGGGCAGGCTCAGTGAGCGGCTGGTGGATGAGGGCATGCCGGTGCGATCAGGGCAGCTCGTCGCGAGGCTCGACGCATCGGACCAGGAACTGCTGGTACGCCAGGCCTCAGAACAGCTCGGGTACGCACAGGCCCTCCTCGCAGAGATCGAGGCAGGCAGCAGGGGCCAGGAGATCCTTGCAGCCGAGGCCGAACTCGAACGGGCACGGGCCGGTCTCATGGCGGCACAGTCGCGCCTGGAACTCGCCGTGGCCGATCATGACAGGTTCAGCAGGCTCAGTGAACTTGGTGTGGTCAGCCCCCGGGAATACGAGGCACAGAAAGCCCAGCGTGACATCGCACAGACTGCCGTCAACGAGGCGCTGGCCCGCGTGGATGGTGTTACTCAGCAGCTCAGCCTGATTAGAGAAGGTCCGAGGCCAGAGCGGATCGAGCAGGCCCGGACCCAGGTGGGCATTGCCCGGGAGTCCCTCGAAAAGGCGAAGCTGAACCTGGGCTACACCGAGCTGAGGGCCCCTCTCGACGGCGTGATCCTGTGCCAGGGTGCCGAACCGGGTGAGTACCTGAATCCGGGTTCCCCGGTGCTGACCCTGGGGCAGATGGAAAAGGTGTGGCTCCGTGCGTACGTGAACGAGACCGATCTGGGAAAGGTGAAACTGGGCCAGGAGGTCACGGTCTCCACCGACACCTATCCCGGAGAGACCTTTCCCGGCAGGATCTCCTTCATCGCGTCGGAGGCTGAGTTTACCCCCAAGTTCGTGCAGACCCATGAAGAACGCGTGAAACTCGTCTACCGGGTCAAGGTGGAGCTGGACAACCCCGACATGATCCTGAAACCGGGTATGCCTGCAGACGCCCTCATCGCTCTCTCTCCGTGATGCCCGGGGGTATCACCCGTGGAGCACGCAATCATCGCGCGAGGCCTTTCAAAACGATTCGGTGAGGTGCGTGCGGTTGTCGATCTCAGCCTGAAGGTAGCCCCCGGCGAGATATTCGGCCTGGTGGGACCCGACGGGGCCGGAAAGACAACGAGCCTGCGCATGCTCAGCAGCATCATGAAGCCGACCAGCGGCGAGGCCGTGATTGCCGGGTTGGACATCTCGCAGTCCGACGCGGTGAAAGAGCAGATCGCCTACATGAGCCAGCGCTTCGGCCTGTATCCCGATCTCACGGTGGAGGAAAACATCCACTTCTATGCCGACCTCTACGGGGTTGACCGCAGGGGCAGGGCAGAGCGGATGGATGATCTCCTGTCATTCAGTTCCATGAAACCGTTCAGGAAGAGGAGGGCCGGAGATCTCTCCGGTGGGATGAAGCAGAAGCTCCAGCTCGTCTGCGCCCTGATCCACACGCCCAAGGTCCTCCTCCTCGATGAACCCACCAACGGGGTCGACCCGGTGAGCAGGAGGGATTTCTGGCGTATCCTCTACCGGCTGCTCAAACAGGATGTGGCGATCCTCGTGACCACCGCCTACCTCGACGAAGCGGAGCGGTGCACGAAGGTCGGGCTCCTGTCCCAGGGCAGGCTGCTCAGCGTGGGGACCCCCGCCGACGTGAAGGCGTCCATGGACGAGAGGATTCTCAGCCTTCGGAGCAGCCAGGCCCGTGCCATCCACAGGACCCTGTCGCGAGGGCATGGGTTCTCAGGGGTCAGCGTCTTCGGTGACACGGTCCATGTCGTGTCCCGCAGTCCGGAGGAAGACTCGCGGCGGATTCACGACATGCTGCACCGGTCATCGCTGCCCTATGGCGAGATCAGGGAGCTGAGCCCCAGCCTCGAGGATGTCTTCGTGCGCGTTCTTGGGGGGGATGCCTCCGCTGCGTGGGAAAAGGGCCTCGCCGAGGTCTCCCCTGCGAGCGGGATGCAGCCGGAACCCCTCGGGGTGGATGAAGGGCCTGCCGTGCGGGTTCAAGACCTCACCAGGCGTTTCGGGGACTTCACGGCAGTGGACAACGTGAATTTTGCGGTGAGACGTGGAGAGATCTTCGGTTTTCTCGGCCCCAACGGAGCGGGGAAGAGCACGGTCATCAGGATGCTCTGCGGCGTTCTCGAGCCGAGCGAAGGAACGGGGATCGTGGGCGGGTTTGACATCAGGAACCAGACGGAACGCATCAAGGGGCACATCGGCTACATGAGCCAGAAATTCTCCCTCTACGACGACCTCACCGTGGAGGAGAACATCGCGTTCTATGCAGGAATCTACGGGCTCGGAACCAGGCGTCTCGAACAGAGAAAACAGTGGGCCATCGAGACAACGGGGCTTGCCGACCTCAGGAGAGCGCTCACGGCCACGCTCCCTGCAGGGTTCAAGCAGCGTCTCGCCATGGCCTGCTCCGTTCTCCACGAACCATCCATCCTGTTCCTCGACGAACCCACCAGCGGGGTGGACCCGGTATCGAGAAGGAAGTTCTGGGATTTCATCTATACGATGGCCGAAGGGGGTGTGACGGTGTTCGTGAC
>DSBG01000100.1 GCA_011046135.1 Deltaproteobacteria bacterium | reverse complement strand
CCTCTCTATTGTAAAACCTTCCACTGTGCCCTACCATAGCTCCTCCTCGTTTTTTCTCGATCTCGGTAGCTACTTTCGCATGATCCTAAACTCATGGGTAGATGTGGTTTATTTGGCGCTTACGTTTGTATGATAATTGTCCTCAGGGATACAATAATACCACGACCGATATGTAAGTCAATTATATAGTAGACATACCTACTCCATAATGCTAGTATCTCTTTAAGGAGGTGTGCTATGGAGATAAAGGAATGGGCGAAGATACAGGAAGAGCTATTAAAATCACAGTTGCGTATTGTCAGGGGGTATCTATCTGATGGCAGGGAAAAGAGAGAGCGGGTGGGCGGTTCAGGCTCGCAGAGTAAGTCGCAGATAAGTATTGTTGTAGACATACTCTCGGCTGCCGAAGAGCCCCTGCATATATCAGAGGTCATCCGCCGGGCAGGAGAACAATACAACGTCACCCTCGACCGTGAATCTGTGGTCTCGGCAATGATAAAGAGATTGAAGAAGGGATCTACATTTGTAAGGACAGCGCCCAATACGTTTTGCTTGAAGGGGAAGGAGGGATGAACGGGTTCTGCCTGTCTCACCTTCCCATTGTCAAGGATTATGCGTCCCGCATGGGTTTTGTCGAAACGATAGACGATGCCCTTGAGTGCAGGATGTCTTTGAGTCCGGGCACTGTTGTTCTGGGACTTGTTATGAACGTTCTGTGCGGCCGTTTTCCTCTTTACCGGGTAGAGGAGTTTTACAGCATGAGGGATGTAGAGACACTCCTTGGCGATGGTATTGGGGCAAGCGCGCTCAATGATGATGCAATCGGGCGTGTGTTGGACCGTATACATGCCTATGGGACATGGAAGCTGTTTTCCGGGATCAGCTTGCGTACCTTCAGGAGCTTTGAGGTGGACACCTCGATTATTCATCAGGATACCACTTCGGCGAGCGTCTGGGGTGAATACCGTCACCCTGAGAAAGGAGCTGTGCGCATAGTATACGGGCACAGCAAGGACAAGAGGCCGGATCTCAAGCAGTTCATATACTCGTTGCTTTGCGTAGAAGGAAACCTTCCCATGCATGCCGGCATACTGGACGGGAATGCTTCCGACAAGAAGACCAACGGGAGAATTGTTGCAGAACTTCCCCGCATCATGGAGCTCTATGGCAGAAAGGATTTTATCTATGTAGCGGATTCCGCACTGGCCACCAGGGAGAACCTTGATCTTATGAAAGGCATGAAATTCATCACAAGGTTGCCCGAGAACTTCTCTGCATGTTCCCGTCTTATCGGCAAGGGTGGCACCTGGCAGGATATCGGGCGTTTGTCGCACAGGAAAGTAGGCGGCAAGGATATATGTGCATGCTATCGGATCAGGGAGGAAAGCGTCGATTTGTACGGCGAGCGCTACCGGTGTGTGGTTGTTCACTCCGATGTCCATGACAAGAGGCGGCAAAAGCGCATCGACAAACTCTTTCATGAAGATAGGATTTCTTTGAGCGAAAGGATAAAGGAGATAGGCAGTAGGGAGTTCTATTGTATGCCCGATGCCCTTAAGACAGTGGAATCATTTCAGGACGGGGCTTATCATCACACCTCTCTGTTCATCGAAGAGCATCCGGTATACGGCAGGGGCCGTCCCCGCAAGGACGGGATCCGTAGCATGAAAGAACTTCGCTATCGTATTCAGGCCCAAATATCCGAAGATGCCGAAGCTATACTCCGGTTGCGTGAAGAGGCCGGTTGCTTTGTTCTTCTTACCAGTGTGCCGGAGCATGAAATGAGTGGCCTTACTGTACTTCGCACCTACAAGGAACAGGACGGTATAGAGAAAAACTTCGGTTTTCTGAAAGATCCCCTCATCGTCAATGACGTATTCCTCAAAAAACCACACCGTATAGAGGCCATGGGCTTTGTCCTGATCCTGTCTCTTCTTCTATGGCGCCTAATGGAAAGAACCATGAGAAAGTCGGTTCAGGAAAAAAACACCACTCTCAAGGGCTGGAACAACCGTGATACATCAAAACCCACCTCCGTTATGATGGCCTCTAAGTTCTCTTCTGTCTTCGTAGGTGTCTCAAACGGCAAAAGGTTCCTGTTTACTCCTCTCGATAAGGTACAGCTTGACTATCTCCATGCCCTCAATGTCCATCCCGATGTCTTTACTCATAGCACCACAAAACCTGCATGTGTATCCTCATGCCCCGCCGCTGCTCCTTGATCATGTGCAAAAAATACCCCGTCCTTTTTGAAAAAAGGTGCGAAATATGGGCTACAGGGCAAATGGTGAAGACTTTTTACAGGCATGATTTCAATGCGTTGGATATTTTCTAGAGAGTTCCTGAAACTGAGCGTTCGATCACGTCGTTGACCAGATTTTTCACCTTATCCGGTAACCCCTCGATCTTAATGTCCAGGAACCCACGGATTATCAGCGAGCGTGACTGTTCTTCAGTGAGCCCGCGCATCCTCAGATAACTGAGTTCCTCATCGGATATTCTCCCAACGGCGGCCTCGTGTGAAAGGCTGATATCCGGATGCTCTCCCCTGATCTCTGGAATGGAATGGATCACGCCGTGGTCATTGAGGAGAAGTCCACTGCACTCCATATGTCCGCGCGTTTTGGGAACACACCCGGTGAGCATCTGCCGAGAGATCACGGTTCCTCCCTCGGATACCACTCGGCTCAGGATTTCCCCGCTCGATCCTTCTCCCTCAAGAACCACCTTTGAACCAGTATCGAAAAACGAGCCCTCCCGCGCATAGATAATGGAATAGAATCGTGCACTGCCACCGCTGAGTACTTTGGCCACCGGGCAGGACACGATCTTCTTCACCGAAGTCATGGCTACGTAATTGGAGATATACCTGCCGTTCTCAGCCACCTGTACCGCCCCCACCGGATAGACCTCCATGGTGTCACCCCAATTGTGGAGCATGGTGTAGCCCAGATGTGCGTCTTTGCCCACATAGGTCTCTGTGATTCCCAGATGCGTACCAGAGTCACCTGTGTTCAGCGTTGTGCATCCATTCACGATATTGAGTTCTGAGCCATCTCCTAACTCTATGATATTATGGATCTTTTGGGTTGTTCCGGTCATTCCGAACAGGAATGCCGCCTGGAGCGGTTCCTCTATCTTCACCCCGGGTTCGACATATACGTAATATCCCACCGGATCTTCACGGGAAGCCAGGGCCGTCAGCTCATTCATGTCCCTTCGAATCAGGTTGAAGTAGAGACGCTCCCTCATATCGGGAAATACACTAAAGGCCTCCTTCAGGGGAACTACCCTCAAGCCACTGATGGTGCATCTATTATCAACAACCTCTTGGTCGAGCACCAGGAAATTTCCACAACTCGTTACGCAGGTATCATACCCTATTGTTTCCAGTCTCTGGCTGTTCAGTTCCCGTGGAATCATATATCACCTGTCTGAATATTCTGATATTTTTCAGCGAAACATTCGCAGCACTGCTTGTATCCATGGGCCCGGATCTCCTCGAAGATCTCTCCCGGGGTTCCACAGCCCAGAAGGTGCCCATCCATGATCACATATGCGATGTCAGCGTTGATGTAATCCAGGATATACCCGGTATGGGTGATGATAATAGCTGATCGCATCCTCTTCTTGATGGGCTTATCCTTTTCCAGAATGGTCTTCAAAGCCGCTGCGATAATGGAAATATTCTCGATATCCACTCCAGATTCCGGTTCATCCAGGAGCATAAGGTCGGGTTCCTGGATCATGAGTTGCAGTATTTCCGAACGCTTCCGTTCTCCGCCGGAAAACCCGACATTGATGTCTCTATCCAGATACTCACTCATGTTGAGGTCTTCCGCGTTGGTGAGCATGGTCTGAGCGTCTTGAGAAAGAACGTTCAGAAGCGTTGAGAGTCGTACCCCCTTGATGGCAGGAGGGTACTGGAAGGACATCCCGATACCCAGCCGGGCACGTTCGTCGATACTGAGACTCCTGAGGTCCCTCCCCTTGTACCAGATTGACCCGCGGGTGATTTCATACCCAGGTAGACCGGCGATGGCGCCAAGCAGGGTGCTCTTCCCTGAGCCGTTCGGTCCGAACATGACGGCAGTTTTTCCCTGATCAAGCTCAAAATCGACGCCTTTGATAATTTCTTTGCCTTCCACCGCTACGTGGAGGTTCTGTATCTGTAATACATTCATGGAAATTCTCCTCTAGGGTGCTTTTCACAGAGTATCCTTATCTTCAAAGAGGAGTGAAAAGTCAAGACGACATCCCGTGAAACTGTGCAACTCCAGAGAGAAAACAGAAACTGTGAAGGAACATCACGCCCCTCAACAACGGTATAAGCAGAGATATTAAGGGATGTTCTAGAATAAAACAATTAATCATATGAGCAACTGATCAATCGAGATGGTTTCACTCAATGATGAGTAGCTCTAACCTTCTGAAAAGGGGATGATTTCAATGAGAAATACATCCCTGGAAGGCTCCCAAGGATCTGTTGACTTCTCGGGCGTATCCCGTTAGCGTGAAGACAGCAAACATATCTGGAGAACGAAACGGATTTTCTCACGGAAACCGAGAGTTTTTTATGCGGTGCAACACAGGATTACATTGACGCAACAAATGGCAAGTATTCAAGTTCTTACTCAGGAGCTCATCAATCAGATCGCGGCAGGCGAGGTCATCGAACGACCTGCTTCCGTGGTAAAGGAACTCGTTGAAAACTCCCTCGATGCCGAGGCCTCCTCGATTTCCCTGGAAGTTTCCGGAGCCGGGACAGATGTGATCCGCATCGTGGACAACGGTTCCGGTATGGACGAGCACGAACTCTTTCTCGCGATTAAACGGCATGCCACCAGCAAGATAACCTGTTTCGATGATCTCCAAGCCATCCGCACCCTTGGATTCAGGGGGGAAGCGCTCCCGAGCATTCTTTCGGTGGGCAGAGCAACGGTTTCTTCTCGTAAAGCCTCGACATCCCAGGGGCACTACATACAGATTGATGCTGGCACGCTAATCGATCACGGGATCCGGGGCATGCCTGAAGGCACCATTGTTGAGGTTCGGGATCTGTTTTTCAACACTCCTGCACGAAAGAAATTTCTGAAAACATCGGCAACCGAACAGCGCGCCATCATCGATGTGGTATCTCGAGCTGCCATAAGCTTCTGGGCAGTACGATTCAGCCTCGTCATGAATGGCAGAACGGTCATGAATCTCCCGGAAACGGACTCGCTGAAGGATCGTGCATGGAGTGTTCTGGGAAAGCAGCTGAAGAATCAGTATCGGGAGTTTTTCCAGGAGAGGCCTGGGATCACCATACATGGCATGGTGGGGTTGCCAGCGGAAGCACGACCGACGCGGGCAGGTATCTATACCTATGTGAACTCAAGGTCCGTGAAGGATTACATCCTCACCTCCGCCATCATAGACGGCTACAAGGGCATGCTCATGAAGAACAAATACCCGGTGGCAGTACTCTTTGTAGAAATCGACCCCTCTGATATTGATGTGAATGTACACCCCACAAAGGCTGAGGTCAGGTTCAAGCATCCATCGGCTGTCTTCGGGATCATAGCCTCCACGGTTTCACAAGCGGTCTCTCCTCAGAAACATGACCTGTACGAGGAAGAGCGAGAACGAGGAGAGGGCCCTCTCCAGGTAAGGGAGGACCGAGAATCTCAGTATGAGCCACACGTATGGACACCCTCGCAAGAGGGGTTCCCGTTTTCCGATGCAGGAGTGGCAGATATCGAAGAAGACTTCTACTCATCAAAAAAGATTATCGGAACCCTGTTTTCCACCTACATCCTTCTCCAGGATACCGACTTTTTCTACATTCTGGATCAGCATGCGGCACACGAGCGGATTATGTATGAAAAACTCAAGGTCAACATCAAAGAGGCAGAAACCAGGTCTCAGGTGCTGCTCAACCCCATTCTGCTGGATCTGAGCACGCCCGAGTATGCAGCCTTCGAGGAGATAACAGAACCTCTGCAGGCCCTCGGCATAGAGTGCAGCCCATTTGGAGACAGAACAATCGCCATTCGATCGGTACCCCCGTTGCTCACGGATGCAAACATACAATCCATCCTCCTTGATCTTCTCCACAGCGTCATCAGCGGGTCTCTGAACAGTACGGATCACTTTGACGGCATGATTGCACGTATCGCCTGTCACAGGAGCATCACCTCAGGCTCACGCCTTGCTGATGAGGAGATCAGGGCTCTTCTCGGAGACCTGGACAGGGCGGAGAATTCCAAGACTTGTCCCCATGGCAGGCCCCTGTTCAAGAAGATCGGCAAGGCAGAGATCGAACGATGGATTGGAAGACGTCCTTGATCGTTATAACCGGGCCTTCCTGCTCCGGCAAAACAGGCCTTGCTTTGAAACTCTCTGGGCACTATCCCATCGAGGTTATTTCTGCCGACTCCATGCAGGTCTACCGGTACATGGATATTGCAACGGCAAAACCCACCCTCGAAGAGCAGGGCATCCTCCCGCACCACCTCATCGATGTGGTGAACCCCGATGAAGAATTCAACGCAGGTATGTTCGAGAAACGGGCGCGGGAAGAGATTTCTCGGGTCGTAATCAGGGGAAACGTCCCCCTGGTTGTGGGAGGAACGGGGCTGTACATCAAAGCGCTGATCTACGGCCTTGTGGCCGCCCCGCCCAAATCCCCACAGATCAGAACCGGACTGAACCTCGTGGCAAGGAAGAGAGGAGGTACCTTTCTCAAGAAATGGCTGGACAAGCTCGATCCTGACTCGGGCCAGACTATTCAAACTCAGGACATGGCCAGAATCATACGCTACCTTGAAATCATTCTCCTCACAGGCACCAGGCCGAGTTCCTTCTTTTCCCGCCACCGCTTCAGAATCCCCAGATTTTCAGCCCGGATTGCCTGTCTTCTGCCCCGGCGAACAGATCTGTATCGTGACATCGATGCCCGGGTGCTGCGCATGATGGACCTGGGGCTCATGGAGGAAACCTCCAGGCTCCTTTCTCGTGGCTATGACCCGAAGCTGAAGTCCATGCAGGCGTTTGCCTACCGGCATGCCGTTAACTGCCTGGAGGGTACGCTGTCCCTCGAACAGACCATCTCGCTCATCCAGCGTGATACACGGCACTATGCGAAACGACAGATCACCTGGTTGCGGGCGAACACACCCCACCAACTCTTTGATTCTGCACGAAGTGCAGAGGAGACCCTGAGCAGATGGATCGAGTCATCACTGGACAGGAGCAAGTAAAGAACAATCCTCTCTGATGCGTGAAGAACAATACTCTCTGATACGCTTAATACTGGAATACCTGAGCAGGATCATTCAGAGGTTCATTTTGGGATGTCGCAAATCCGCGGGTTATGTGGTAAGGAAATCCCTGTGAAACAACGCTCACAGGCATATTACGAGAAAAGGCTGCGACACAAGGTTGGACGGGCCATTTCGGACTACAGGATGATACAACACGGAGATCGAGTCATTGTGGCTGTCTCCGGCGGAAAAGACTCCCTCGTGCTCATGAAGATCCTCTCTGATCTGTCCGGGGCTGCACCGGTGGAGTTTACGCTCATCCCGGTGCACATCTCCACAGGGTACGAACAGGACTTTGATCGGGTAGCGGTTTGGATAAAGGCTGTCTGTGGTCAGGAGGTTATTCGCATCGAGGCCAGCATAAAGGAGATCCTCTCTTCTGTATCGGATCCTGAAAAGAGCCCGTGCGCCCTGTGTTCCAGGCTCCGGAGAGGAAGACTCTATTCCTACGCACAGGAAGTCGGGGCAGACTCGATTGCCCTGGGGCATCACATGGACGACATCATAGAGACCTTTTTTCTCCGATGCTTCTACACTGGTCAGATCGGAGCCATGGCGCCCTCCCGCGTGTCCGATGATGGGAAAAATCGGGTGATCAGGCCCCTGGCCTCCTGTCCCTCGCGCCTGGTCGAAGACTATTTTTCTTTTTTCCACTTGGATCCTGTTTCGCTCAACTGCCCGATCAGACCTGACGGGAAACGAGAGGTGGTCCGGAGGTATCTCTCCGTGATGGAGAGAGAGATTCCCCAGGTGAGGTTTTCCCTTTTCGGGGCACTGGGCAATATCGACGAAAAGAGCCTGTGCATCAGGGAGTCTGTCTGTGCGAATCCTCATTGATCCCATGAGACCGAAGCCCCGCGTCATCAGGATGGTCGGGGACATCCTTCGCGAGGGAGGCGTCATTGTCTATCCGACGGACACGGTCTATGGTCTCGGGTGCCGCATAACCAGCAAGAAAGGCATCGACAAGATCAATGCGATCAAGGCTTCAAGGAAGCCCAGAAGCATCATGTTTTCAGATATCAAGAGCATCAGCAAGTATGCCAAGGTGAGCAACGAGGTCTTCCGGATCATGAAATCCCTCCTTCCTGGCCCGTACACCATCATTCTCCCCGCAACCAGAGAAGTCCCGCGCCTGCTCCAGTCCAACAGAAAATCCATCGGTGTTCGTATCCCTGACCACTGGTTCTGCAGCGCCATTATCGAGGAGATCGATGAACCCATCATCACCACGAGTGTTCCCATGTCGCACGAGCGGTTGCACATCGATCCCATTGAAATCGAGACGGATCTCGGGCACATGGTCGACGCCATCATCGACAGCGGTATCCTGCCGGACATCCCCTCCACGGTCATCTCTCTGGAAACAGACACCATCGAGATTATCAGGCAGGGCCTCGGAACCACGGAAATCTTCGGATAACCTGCCGAGAGGAACCAGAGCCATATGAAGAAAATGCTCATCAACGGGGTCCACCCCGAAGAGATTCGAGTCGCTGTTGTGGAAGATGGCGTTTTAAAGGATTTTCATATCCAGAGCTCCTTGAAAGAACAGCTCCGTGGAAACATCTACAAGGGCAAGATCTCCAAGGTGGAAAACAGCCTCAACGCGGTGTTTGTGGATTTTGGAAGGGAAAAGCACGGACTGCTGCCCGCGCATGATACCAACGGATCCTTTCTGGGGGGCGGTAGCAAGGTGAAGGACACCCTGTCCGTTCTTAAAAAGGGCCTCGATATCATGGTGCAGGTGAACAGGGAGGAGAAAAGCAGCAAGGGGGCCCTGCTCACCATGAACGTCTCTCTCCCCGGCAGGTTCATGGTGCTGCTTCCCCACCAGGATCTTTCAGGAATATCACGCAAGATCGAGGACGAGGAGCAGCGCAACCGTCTCAAAGAGATCATCACTCAGCTCAAACCGCCTGCAGAGACAGGACTCATAGTCAGGACAGCAGGCATGGACAAGACAAAGACCGAACTCTCGAAAGACCTGAACTATCTCCTGCGGCTGTGGAAGAGCATCGAAGAAGACTTTCACAAGAACACTGGCCCCTGTCTCATCTACAAGGAGGGGGACATCATCATCCGCTCCATCAGGGACTATTTTACCACTGATATCAGCGAGATCCTTATCGATGATGAAGAAACCTTCGAGCGGGCCACGGAGTTCATGAAGACGGTCATGCCGCGGCAGAAGAAGCTCATCAAATACTATAAACAACCAAAGCCCTTGTTTACAAAGTTCGAGCTCGAACATCAGATCGAGGGCATCTACAAAAGAAACGTACGATTGAGTTCAGGAGGCTCCATCATTATCGAGCCCACCGAAGCAATGGTGGTAATAGATGTAAACTCCGGCCAGACAACGAACAGCAAGACCATCGAGAGTACGGCGTTTACCGCGAATATGGATGCAGCAGAGGAGATCGCCCGACAACTGATTCTGAGAGACCTTGGCGGTCTTGTGGTTATCGACTTCATCGACATGAAGACCCGGGATCACATCCGGCAGGTGGAAAAAAAGATCAAGGATGGCCTGAAAGTCGATCGTGCACACGTTGTCCTGGGAAAGAT
>DSBG01000052.1 GCA_011046135.1 Deltaproteobacteria bacterium | reverse complement strand
CGGCAGCCACGCCCGTGGCAGGGCAGTATCCCACAAGCCCCCAGCCCACGCCGAAGATGAGGCCGCCTAAAATGTTGCCACCCAACGAGGCGGTCTTGATGCTGAGCTGGACAATGCCCAGGTCAACGAGGAGATACACGCCCACCATGGAGACGATCACCGAGGAGAGCATGAACTTGACGATGGTGAAGTCTTGGAGTCTCAAGGCGCCAAGCTGCTTGTCGTAGCGGATGACGTGCGCCTTCTGGAGGAGGAAGCCGAAGAGGATGCCGGTAATGATACCATAGATAAGCATCGTCATGGTCACCTCCCTTTGGCGTACAGGATTTGGGCAATGATGATCCCGCCCACAAAGAAGCAGATGAGGGAAAGATACCCACTGAGGGCTATCTGAGCCAGACCGCTCAGACCGTGTCCACTCGGTCAGCCGTCTGCGAGCCGTGCCCCGAACATGAGCACGATCCCGCCGAGGAACGCCACCAGCCAGCGTTTACCGATGGCGGGGCCGAACCGGCTCTTCCACATGGGAGGTACCGGGGTCGAGGTGAAGTCTCTGCCGAGACGCGCGGCGATCAGCGAGCCGATCAGGGCACCGAACACGAACATCCACTGCCAGTCGATCTTCACCTTTGTCTTGACGAAGTAATCCAAGGACTGTACCCGCTCAGGCATAAAGACCTGCTCGATAAACCCTGCTGATCGGACAAAGGTGGTGGATGCCCCGAAGTAGTTGCCAGTGATCCACACGGACAGAACCAGGAGCAGGCCTGCAAGGGCCCCGGCCACGTAGGGAGACCACGTTGTCTTGGTAAAGACGCTCATCGATCGTCACCTCCTGCAGGAGTACTGTATCCAAGCGTTCGAAACGCCCATGTCTTTCCGTGTCGTTTAAAAGAGGCGCTCCCGAGGGGTGGACCCCATTGCAGGACCTCTCATACTGACAATAAATAATCCCCCGATGCCGTTTGGCAAGGGGGGATAATGAGTGTGATCCTGACCGGCGGTGATCCGGAACCGTCGAGAGGTGGCGTGCGTGAGGGTTTTTCGCGATCAGGCAGCCCCTCTGTATGCTGATTCGATCAGGTCGGTGTATTTCTCGACGATGACCTTGCGCTTGATCTTCATGGTCTGCGTGAGCATGCCGTTTTCCAGGGTAAAGGGCTCCACGACGAAGATGAATTTTCTGGGGATCTCGTAGCTGCCGTACTTTCCCTTGAGCGCTTCCAGAATCTCGCCGGTGATCATGGACCGGATGTCGTCGCGCTCCACCAGGGCCTGCACGTCTCTGGGCAGGTCGTGCTTCTGTGCATACCCGTCAAGGGCCACGGGGTCGGGAATGATCAGGCAGATGTTGTAGGGCCGGTTCGCACCATAGATCAGGGCGTTCTGGACGAAGTGGTTCAGGCAGATGTCTTCCTCGAGGGAGGCCGGGAAGACATACTTGCCGTTCTCGAGTTTGAACTGTTCCTTGATCCGGCCCGTGATCCAGAGAAAGCCGTCTTCGTCAAAGCGGCCGCGGTCTCCGGTTCTCACTCCGCCGTCGTCCGTCATGATCTCTCTGGTGGCCTCGGGTTTGTTGTGGTAGCCCTTCATGACGTTGGGGCCGTAGCAGATGATCTCCCCGTCCGGGGCACCGGGTTCGACCACGGACTGGTCGATGACCACCCTGATCTTATCCATCAGCGGGCCAACGCTACCGATCCTGAATTTTGACGGGCAGTTCATGGTGATGCCCGGCGTAGTCTCGGTCAGCCCGTATGCATCGTAGAGGGGAATGCCGATGTCGTGGAAGAACTTGGAGATCTCGGGATTCATGGCAGCGCTTCCGGTCATGGAGCCACGGAGACGGCCGCCGAAGAGGTCTCGGATCTTCTGGAACACGATCTTGTCGATGATCTTGAACTTCAGGTCCACCAGGAAGCTCGATTTCCCCTGCTCGGCAAGGGCTCGGCGCTCTTTGGCTGCTGCAACGCCCGCGTCGAAGAGCTTCTTCTTGGCTCCACCGGCATCGTTCACCCGTGTAACGATCGTGTCGTAGACCTTGTTGAAGATCCTCGGAACCGCGATGAGGAAGGTCGGCCTGATCTTGGCCATGTCCTCCACCACCGTGGTGGTGTTCTCCATGAACCCGAGAGACCCTCCCAGGGCCGTGAAGGTGTGCAGTTCTCCCAGACCGAAGCAGTGGGCCCAGGGAAGGAGCGAGAGCGTCCGGTCGTTTTCGTCGAAGTCGGGATAGGCTTTGGCGCGTGCATGATGGTTGCTCGTCCAGTTCATGTGCATGAGCAGCACGCCCTTGGGGTCCCCCGTGGTTCCCGAGGTGTAGACCAGAACCGCCACCTCCTCGGGATCGGGGTATATGGACTTCACAGGATTCTGTTCCCCTGCCTGTTCCAGTGCGGCCATGGAGTCATCCCCCGTGCCCTTGATCACGCAGATCTTCTCCAGTGTGGGGATGCGGGTTGTGAAATCCTTGATTTTTTCCAGGATGTCAGGCTTTGACACGAAGAGCACCTTCACCCCGCTGTCTTTGATAATGTATTCCCATACCTGGGGGAGTTCCGCCTCGTACATGGGAACATAGAACGCCCCGAGGCCGACCGTGGCAAAGTGTCCCACGGCCCAGTCAACGCTGTTGTTGGAGATGATGCCCACGGCGTCACCTTTTTTGACCCCGAGACCGGCCAGGCCCGAGCGCAGGTTGTCGACCCTGCGGCCCACTTCCTTGTAGGTCACCCACTCGTACTCGCCCTGCGCATTCTTGGTCCCGAGGTAGGGCCTGTCGGGAAATTTTTTCACGCTGTTCTCAAAGAGTTCCACCAGGTTGTCCGGTTTGTCGAGCTGATACTGAACCATATCCCCTCCTGTAGTGCCGTGTGATCAATGATCATGGCATGGCTGAAAATTCGGTTTCCCCTTATGCCCTGTTTTCCCGTTCATCGTCAACGTATTTTTCACACCAGCTCGCAGAAAGGTACACGGGGAGCGTGTCGGATGCGGCAATCACTGGGCCGGCAAAGGGTTGGAGCCCTATCAGTAGAATCCCCACTCCATGATGGCTTCACTCAGCGCGCGGATAGTTTCCTGTTTCGCGTTTGCCGGGATGGAACAGCCGGAGCTCAGGATAAAGCCGCCGCCGAAGCCGACTGTTTCGATGAGGGTTCGGCAGTAGTTCGTGCACCCCCGGGTCCGAGAACATGCGAGCTCGACCGCTTCCTGCATAGGGTCAGCTTGTCCTTGACCGGGCAATGCTCGTCTCCTTTCTCCCCGCCGATGAGCGTGTTCACTTCGATTCCTCCGGATTATCAATCGGGTCGGGTGCAATCCCCACGATCGTTCCGGGGTCCTCCTTCATGCCATGGATGGGGCGTAGCGCTTCAGCTCCCTGCGCAAGGCCCGAGCGTCACCCACATGGGAATCGAGGGCCTTCCAGAATTCGGGGCCGTGTCCCCTGATCCTGGTGTGCAGGAGTTCGTGCAGGATCACGTAGTCCATGAGGTGCCGGGGAAGGCGTGCCAGCGTGATGTTGAGGCTGATGGTGTTCTTCCTGCTGCAACTGCCCCAGCGTGTCTTCTGATTCCTTATGGTGATCCTGCTGCAGGAAAGCCCTGTTCGGGCAGAGAGCTCACGGCACCGGGAGATGATGGTATGCGAGGCCAGCCGTGCATCGGTGATGGGGGGCAGGGTGTTCATGAGAGCGTTCTGTGCCTGTTTCCGTGCCCTGCAGTGCTCCACGTGCTTCCTGATCCATTCCCTGCGCTCAAGTGCAAAGACCCTGCCGTGTTCCAGGGGAATTCCCCGGGGGACACGGACGCGCATGGCCGTGTGAGAGACCGAGATGATCAGGCGCCGCGCCCGGGCACTGTGTTCGATGGTGATGGTCCCTGCGCAGGGGATGTCTACTTGCATGGTGGAAGGATAACAAGTCCCCGTTCCAGGGTCTTATCTGGATCGCCGAAGTGATTCATGACATGTAGTTCACTCCTGATCCCAATGTGTCGGAATCTCTGGACAAGGAAAGAGCTGTCAGAGAACGAGGGTTCCTCGGCCCTTGACGTGCCCGATTTGAGTGCATACCGGGTGTTGTGCCATGCACGGCTGCAGTGGTGGCAACAGGACATGTACAGATCACGACCCGGCCCCGAGCGCCTTGAGTTCGCGCTTGAGGATCTTGCCCGAGGGGTTTTTGGGAAGCTTGTCTGTGATGACTATTTTTTTCGGGCACTTGAAGCCCGCGAGGTGCTCCTTGCAAAAGGCGATGATTTCCTTTTCCACGAGGGTGACACCCTTCTTGGGCACGATGACCGCAGCAACGATCTCGATCCACTTGGGGTCTGGCAGCCCGATGACTGCCACTTCCTCGATCCCCGGATACTGGTAGAGCACCTCCTCGACCTCCCGAGAGGCCACGTTCTCCCCACCGGTCTTGATCATGTCCTTCTTGCGGTCCACCACGTAGAGGTAGCCGTCTTCATCGAACCTGCCGAGGTCGCCGCTGTGGAACCAGCCGAAGGCAAAGGCCTCCTGCGTTTTCTCCGGGTCGTTGAGGTAGCCGCTCATGACGTGGCCGGAGCGGTGCACGATCTCCCCCACGGTGCCCTGTGGCACAAAGGCTCCCGCATCGTCCATGAGCCTCGTCTCCACGTTGAGCACCGGTTTGCCGGCGGAACCCGGCTTCAGGAGCTGGTCCTCCGGTTTCAGGATGGTTGCCACCGGGCCCATCTCGGTCTGACCGTAGTAGTTCCAGAGCATCAGCCCCCGGAAGGTCACGGAGAGCTGCTTGATGATCTCCACAGGCATGATGCTCGCGCCGTAGGCGGCTTTTTTCAGGCTGCCGTGGTTGTGATTCTTGAATTCCGGGTGGTTCAGGATGCCGATCCACACCGTGTGCGGGGCAAACATGTGGGTGATCTGGTACTTCTCGATGCACCTGATCATCTCGAGGGCGTCGGCCCGGTGCATGATGACGTTTGTGGCACCAACGTAGAGGTAGGGCATGAGGAAGCAGTGGAGCTGGGCGCAGTGGAAGAGGGGAAGCGCGTGCAGGCTCACGTCGTGGGTTTCGTACTGGCCGTCGAAGATGCAGCTGTGATACTGCGACATGAGGGCGCGGTGCGAGAGCATGGCGCCCTTGGGCTTCGATTCCGTCCCGCTGGTGTAGGGAATCTGAACGATGTCTTCCGCGCTCACCTCCACCTGGGGTTCGTCGGTGGGCAAGGTCTTCATCTCTTCGATGAGATCGAAGAACCCTGCCGGGACCAGGGAATCGCCAAGGGAAATGAATCCCCACTGCTCCACGGTGGTGAATTCCGCCTGGGTCCGGGCGATGACGGGGTACAGGGAGTCCTCGACGATGAAGAGCCTTGAGCCAGAGTGGTTGATGATGTAGGCGATCTCTTCTGCGTTGAGCATGTAGTTGATGGGCACCTGGATGGCGCCTATCTTGGCAAGTCCGAGCATGCTGATGGGATAGTAGTGGGAGTTGTACGCGTAGACCGCTACCCGGTCGCCTTTCCC
Organism: Deltaproteobacteria bacterium; assembly: GCA_011046135.1. Taxonomy (GTDB): domain Bacteria; phylum Desulfobacterota; class Desulfomonilia; order UBA1062; family UBA1062; genus DSBG01. Next base: position 4,401 of record DSBG01000052.1, on the reverse strand, counting down.
GATGCCGTAGCGGGCCATGAGGTGGGCAAACCGCCGGGCCTCGCGTTCGAGATCGTAGAAGGAGAGCGAGGTGTCCCGGAAGATGATTGCGGTTTTATCGCCGTATTAGGTTGCCGCCCTGCGTGCCATATCCCCGATGGTGTCCCGGTTGATGATGTTGCTTGCAGTGCTCATCGCTGGTGCTCCTCTCACGGAAGGTATGAATACAGGCCTGCACGAACATAGCAGGATCCCGTTGCCAGGTCAAATGAGCTTCATGGTCTCGGTTCGGAAGAAATCAGGGTCTGGAGCCTTTTTTCGGTGTTTTGCCGTGTTTGTGCAGCGTCTTTGCGTTTGCGGGCCGGGGGCGTCCACGGGGAGTGAACCGGCGTGAGTGCGTAGTGCACTCCTTCGTGGGGGACGCGGTGCGGATTTCTTTGTAGATGCCGGGGTTGAGCTCGTCTCCGTAGGAGTTGTGGAGGCATGCAGCGAGAACCGTAAGGGGATCTGCCCTCTCCAGGAGTTCGGCAGCGAGAACTGAGTACTGGGCGAAATCTTGCTTTTGTATGCCCCTGGTGATTGTCTCGGCAATTCTGGCGCGTTTGGACGCGATGATTTCCCTGGCACCCGGGATCGTACCTCTTCGCATGGCCTTGCCCGTTGTCCTGCGGATGAGATCCAGAGACCGCTGAGTTCCGGGAGTGACCAGGGTGATGGCCGTGCCTTTCTTCCCTGCCCGTCCGGTACGGCCGATGCGGTGGAGATAGGAATCCGGGTCCTGCGGAGGATCGTAGTTGATGACATGGGTGAGGTCACTGACATCAATGCCTCGTGCGGCAACGTCTGTGGCTACCAGGATGGTGATCTGCCTGCTCCGGAGCCTCCGCATGATATGCTCGCGGTCCCGCTGCTCGATCTCGCCGTGCATTGCCAGGGCTCCATACCCCCGTTTGATAAGGCACTCTGCAATCTCGGCGGTTTCCACGCGGGTGCGACAGAAGACCAGGCCGTAGAATTCGGGCTCCATGTCGATGATGCGGCACAGGGCCTCGAATTTGTCCTGCTCGCGCACCTCCAGATAGACCTGATCGGTGAGTTGCTGGGACTTGTTCAGGGGGACTGTGGTGATGGTCTCGTAGGCCTTCATGTACCGCCTGGCTATGGAGATAACTTCTCGGGGCATGGTCGCGGAGAAGAGCATGGTACGCCTCTTTTCGGGCGTGTGTTCGAGGATGGTCCTGATGTCGTCGATGAACCCCATGTCGAGCATCTCGTCGGCCTCGTCGAGCACCAGGCAGGAGAGGTTGTCCAGGCGAAGGGTTCCTTTTTCAAGGTGGTCGAGGATTCGGCCCGTGGTTCCCACCACGATATCCGCTCCACCCTTGATGGCGCTGCGCTGCACGCCGAAGGGCTGACCACCGTAGACCGAGAGGATCTCGACCTTCCTGCTGCCCCTGAACGATCGGATCTCTCCGGCCACCTGCACGGCAAGCTCCCGGGTGGGAACCAGCACCAGGGTCTTCACCCTTCCGTCAGGCGTCCCCATCTGTTCGAGGATGGGAATGCCAAAAGCAGCGGTTTTTCCGGTCCCGGTTTCCGCCTGAGCCACGACGTCGCTGCTGCCCGTGAGGAGAAAGGGGATGATTGCCTTCTGTACTGGGGTGGGCTCGCTGAACCCCTTCCTGGCGATTGTTGCGAGCATGGCCTCCGACAGGCCGAGTTTCCTGAACTCCTCCACGCTGAATCTCCTTTGTATCATGCAGTGAACTTCTCGTTGACACACAAAGGATCAGCACGGATGCCTTTGCAGGTGACGCCAAGAGTTTCCTGTGCGCCTTATAGCCGATTTTTCTCCAAAAGCCAGTAAAATAATTACCTGGGCCTGATCCCCTAGCGCAGCGGCTCGTAGGGAAGCTTGGGATCCGGTTGGGAAAACAGCCTCAGCACCCGTCCAAACGACACCGCATTGCCCTTCTCATAGGTGAGCGTCGCCAGGGTGATGACGGGGTTACGAAGCTTGGCGAGGAGTTCTTTGAAGGTCCACTCATCGGTGAGCACCTTGATGTCGAGGTCTTTCCCTTCGAGGTCGTTGGGGCTCCACGACCGGATTTCTGCAACGCCCCTGCGTACATGGATGGTGCAGGCTTTGTGGGTGTCCGTGAATACCATACCCACAAGGGTATCCGTGTCGGCGCTCGCTTCAGGGTCCAGGCTGACCTGCATGAACTCGAAGTACCCTTCGAGGGGGATGCTGTTGACCTGTTTGGGATCGGGCTTCACGTTGCTCATGGCGATGAAGTTGTCACGGATCTCGAGGGCCTCCGTGAGGTAGTAGTGGCGAGCATTGGGGTTTTCTTCCCGCTCCCCCAGAGCGACCAGGGCCTTGACCCGGAGATCCTTGGCCGCCTGGTTGTCCGGGTTGAGGTGCACCACGTGGCCGGTCAGCTGCAGTGCCGCCTGGTAGTCACCACCCGCCAGCAGATCTTCCGCATGATCCATCAGGGCCATCTCGCCTCCGGCAAGGCGTGCCATGAGGAGCGCCTGGTCTTTGGGGCCCAGCGGGTGGAGCGACGCGGAGTCACCGTCAAACCACCCCAGGTTTCCCGAGAACACGGAGCGTGCAGTCCATGAAACCTTTCCGTAGAACGGCTGGAGGTAGGGGGCCTCGGCCAGGTGCGGGGGCAGCATCACGTGTTCCGCCAGCTCGTCGGGAGTCATGCCCCTGTTGATCCCGCGGATCGTCTGGTCATGCACGAACTGGATGGCATCCCGGTAATCCCTCAGGATCATCTCGATGGTCTCCGCCCCTATGATGGGACGGGTGTGTCCCGGCACCAGGTAGTCGGCCTTGTAGTCGCGGATACTGTCCAGGCTCCGGTACCACTGCTGGAGGCTCCGGTACGGTGTGCCCCGGATGGTGTAGAGGTTGGGGAAGGTCCAGTAGAAATTGTCGGCCGAGAGCATCACCCGGTTCTCTGGCAGCCAGACAAAGATCTGGTCGTCGGTTTCACCCGGGGCGTGGACCAGTTCGAACCGGATGCCGGCAACCTCATCCTGGAGGGTCTTCGAAAACGTGACCGTGGGGGGCAGATACCCCGTGGTGCTCTCTGCGGTCAACCCCAGAAAGGGGCCGATGCCGCTGTTGACCAGTCCCTCCTCGTCAAGGAAGGTGCCGAACATGCGCATGGAGCGCATGTCGATGACGGGTCGCATCTTGCTCAGCAGGCGGCTGACGAAGTAGGGGAGCAGGTCGTGGGCATAGATGGCTACCTCTGTGCCTTGGGCAAACACCTCAGCGCCGAAGATGTGGTCCACATGGTTGTGCGTGTAGATGATGGCCTTGACAGGCTTGTCCGTGATCTTCCGGAACTCGGAGAACACCTCCATGGCCACTTCGCGGGACTCAAGGGTGTCGACGATGATGATCCCATCGTTCCCTTCGATCATGGTGCAGTTGGCCAGCCCATAGCCGATGGCGACATAGACGTTGTCAGCCACCCGTTCGATCCCCTTGCGGAAGATATCCGTGTGGGCTTCCAGGGTCGGGGTGGCCCGGACCCCCTCGATGGCGCGGACATCCCTCTCGGGTTTGTGGGCGCAGCCAAGAACCACCAGCAGGAGCACCGAAGTGAATAAAACGAATACTTTGTTCATGAGAACCCTCCCTGACGAACTGCCATGTGTGTATCGAATCAGAGAACCGGTCTTTCAGGGGTGTGTCCCGGTCATGGGGGTCCTGCTCTCGGGTGAAGGTTCTCTCGACTGTCCTGAAGTATGGGTCGAAGGCCTCGATCTGTCAAGCCGAACCGGTGAGGAGTCCTGCAGTCGCAGGTCATACTGCATCAGGAAAAAAGACGGAACCAGAGATGTCCAGAGACAGGATTGCTATTTGACAAAGAGACCACCAGTCTGATACCTCCAGTGATCGTTGCATGATGTAGGAGCAGCAGGGATCGAAGAAGACGCTATCACACCCGCGTTGATTAACACAGCACGAGAATAGCCGCTGAAACTCAGTTGTTTCATTGTGTTACTGAAATGCGTCGTACACGCTGGAAAAGGGGCAGGGATGAAGTCGATCTCCTTCGAGGTCAATGTCGCAAAGATAGTGCTCACGAAGCTGGCGGCCTCCGTGTTCCCTGGTGTGTACTACTCGCGGCTTTCCCCCATCAGGTATGCCGATATCCCCACCAAACCCCTGCCGGGTGAGAACTGGATCCGGGTGAAAAACCGGCTCGCTGGCATCTGCGGGGCAGACATGGCCCTGTTTTTCGTGCAGGCCCACCCCAAGATATCCATTGCCGCCCTGCCGGGAGTCGCCCGGGTATTCATGGGTCACGAGCTCTCCGGAGAGATCATCGTAACAGGCAGCGGGGTGAGGGATCTCTCCGTGGGGGACCAAGTGGTCCTGCAGAAGTACCT